>DATJUL010000162.1:0-8831 GCA_035502295.1 Allostellaceae bacterium
CAGCCACGCTTCGCGGCTCGGCATCTGGATCGCGATGTGGTTGATCGCCAGCGGCATGCCGAACATGTCCCAGTTCTCGGGCGGCTTCGGCAGGTCCGGGTTCTCGCACAAGGCGATGTCGTGGTGGTTCATCCGGCCGTCGTGGTTGCCGCTGTAAAAGCGCATCGGGCGGCGGCTCGACTGGCCGACCTGCTTGAAGCCGAGGATCTCGGTCCAGAATTTGTGCGACTCTTCGATGTCGCGCACGTTGATGACGAGGTGGTTGACGCCGACCGGCATCTCGGCCTGGTCGGGCGCCGCCGGGGCGATGAGGGTGCTGCCGTCCGCCATTCCAGTCTCCATGTGCTGGGCAGATATTCGGCACAATTATATGGCGCGCCGCACGGGTTTTGCCAAGCATGCGCCGGCTCGGCGGTTGCCGGCGCGAGGCTCGGCGACACGGCCCGCAAGGCCGGCCGGCGCCGAGCCGCGTTGCCGGAACCTCAGGCCGGTTTCGTCACATAGCCGTAGCGCAGGTTGCTGCGCGCGCCGCCATTGGCGAGATAATCGGCCTTCATCGTCGCCAGCCCGTCATGCCGCATCAATTCAGCGTGCTGCTGCTCGATGCCGTAGAGCCGGGCCGAGTTGCCGCTGAAGATCGCGGTCTTGACCGGGCCGTCGGCCGGCCCCAATGGCTTGAAGCCGTACTTCTTCTGCATGTCCTCGGGGATTTCGAGGCGCCGCAGCCCCTCGATCTGCCATTGCGGCGCGCCGGTCCATACCGTATCGGTGCCCCACACCACGCGATCGGGTCCCAGCCCCCGGATCAGAGTGCCCATCAACGCCGCTGCCAGCCGCGGCTCGGCGACCGCGGTCCATGCGAAGATCTGCCCGAGATCGCCGTAGACGTTGGTGACGCCGTATTTCTCGGGGATCTCGGCGAGATCGCTGGTCCACGAACTGCGGCCGGTCCGGTCGAATTCGGCCATCGCGTCGGCCGGCGGCGCGCCGACCCAGCGATAGGCCGAATGATAGACGAGGAAGTTGAGCTGCGGCCAATCCTTTGCCGCCTTGCCGATATCGCGCACATCGGCATAGGGCCGCAGTTCGGGAAACTTCTGCTGGAGGGCCGGCGCAAACAGACCCTTGTGGATGCAGACGTTCTTGATGCCCGAGTTCACCGCCTTCTCGTAGAACGGGTACATCAGCTTTTCGTCGTCGGCATGCCAGGCAACGAAATGCGCCAGTTCCTTGTGGGTGTTGTCACCGATCGTGTAGCCCTTCCACGAATCCGGCTTATAGCGCTCGATGCCCTCGTCAACCTTGTCGAGCCAGCCGGGCTGGCCCGGGGTGATCGTGAAATGCGCCAGCATGCGCCGGCTGCCGGCCTCCTTGTTGACCTTGGCGCGGGTGGCAAACACCTCGGCCTGCGACAGGAACCAGTCCTGCGGGATTTTCGACGGCGAATTCGACAACAGCGCCACCTTGGTGTCGCTGTCCATGAAGACTTCCTTCATGTAATTGCCGAACTGCAGGTCGGCGATGGTCTGCTTGCCCTCGTCGGTCAGCGCCTTGTTCCAGCCCCATTTGCCGACCGCGTCGCGCATCGCGACAAAGCCCAACAAACGCGTGTCCTGGCGCAGGAAATGGGTGTGGCCGTCGATGACCATCTGCCCCGCCAGCGCGGCGGCGCGCTGGTCGGCCATCTCCGGCGTCGCCGCCTCGGCAATGCTGGCGTCGAAGACATGGCCGAACACCTCGTTCATCGCGACGAACGAGGCGGCCATGCCGGACGCGGTCTGAAAGAACCGGCGGCGCGACACACCCTGCTTCCCGGCGAGATCGTCGCTCAGTTCCTTGAGGCGCGCCTCGACCCGGCGCTGCTTCTCGGTCTGCGGCGTCGGCAGGTATTCGTCGCTCGACACGATCTGCGTCGGCACCGGCGACGGAAACGATGCCGTCTCCGCCCCGGCCAGGCCGGCGAGGTCTTCATCGCTCAGGAATTTCATGGCGTCCTCCCTCAAAATCCGATCCTATGGCGCGCTGATGCCCGCTCGCGAGACGATCGTAGCGCCGATCTTCGCTGCTCGGCCAGCGCCAAACGCGAATAATGCCGGCGCGCGCCAACCGGACGCGGGCGGCGCGCTATGTTGCGCAATCGAAGGAGGAAATCTCGATGAAGCTGTTGCGTTATGGCCCGGCCGGGCAGGAGAAGCCGGGGCTCTTGGATCGCGACGGAAAAATCCGCGATCTCTCCGGCACGATCGGCGATCTCGACGGCGCCGCGCTGGCGCCGGCGAGCTTGGCGCGGCTCAAGGCGACCGACCCGGCGAGCCTGCCGCTCGTTCCGGGGTCGCCGCGCCTCGGTCCGTGCGTCGCGCGCGTGGCGAAAATCGTCGCGATCGGCCTCAATTATCGCCTGCACGCGCAGGAGGCCGGCATGCCGGTGCCGAGCGAGCCGATCTTCTTTCTGAAGGCCGTGTCATCGATCTGTGGCCCCGACGACGACGTGATCATCCCGAGGGGGTCGCACAAGACCGACTATGAGGTCGAACTCGGCATCGTCATCGGCAGCCGCGCCAGCTATGTCGCCGAGCCGGACGCGCGCCGGCACATCGCCGGTTATTGCGTAGTCAACGACGTCTCCGAACGCGAATTCCAGATGGAGCGCGGCGGCCAGTGGACCAAGGGCAAGAGCGCCGACACGTTCTGCCCGATCGGCCCGTGGCTGGTCACCGCCGACGAGGTGCCCGACCCCGGCCGCTTGCAGCTGTGGACCGAGGTCAATGGCGAGCGGCGGCAGAACAGCAACACCGCGGACCTGATTTTCGGCATCGATCGCATCGTCAGCTATGTCAGCCAGTTCATGACGCTGGAGCCGGGCGACGTGATCCCGACCGGCACGCCGTCGGGCGTCGGCACCGGCTTCAAGCCGCCCAAATTCCTCAAACCCGGCGACCGCATGCGGCTGTCGGTCGAGGGGTTGGGCGAGCAAAGCCAACGGCTCGTCGCATTTGCCGGCTGACCCGACGCCGGCACCGGGAACGCGAAACGGGGTGGCGGCAGCGCAACGGGAACGCTAGCGCAACGGCGCTCTTTTACGCTATGATTCGCCGTTCCCGGCGCTCGCCGCACGCAATTTACCCCCAGAGGCTCTATGTACGATCGCCGCCCCGGCTTCTTCCAAGAGGAAGCGCCCTCCAATACCACCCCCGCGCGCCGCGTCGACGCGACGGTGAAATGGTTCAACCCGAGCAAGGGATTTGGCTTTGTCACCCTGTCGGACGGTACGCAGGACGCCTTTCTGCCGATGGCGATCCTGCGGCGCGCCGGCTATGAGGATGTGCGCGAGGGCGCGCTGATCACCTGCGAGGTCGGCGTCGGCGCCAAGGGGCCGCTCGTCACGACCGTGCTGAACATCGACAACAGCACTGCCGCCCCGCCGCGTGGCGATGGCGAGCGGCGGGTGCAGCGCCCCTCGCAGACGCTCGAAGGCGCGGTCAAATGGTTCGAGCCGGAGAAAGGCTACGGCTTCATCTCGCCCGACGGCGGCGGCAAGGACGTGTTTGTCCACATCACTGCGCTCCGGCGCAGCGGCGTCAACGCGCTCGAACCAGGGCAGCGGGTGCGGGTCGATGTCGTCGATGGCCGCAAGGGACTGGAAGCCGACCGCATCACCCTCATCGGCTGACAGGGCGCCGCTTATTCCCCCAGGCCGCGCGCTCGCGTGCGGTTTGGCGACGGGTTTACAATTGCCGCTTGAACGAGCACTTTGACGCTCCGGCGACGCCGGTCCCGCGCCTGACCGATGCCAGCGAGTGCCATCAGATGGAACTGCGCGACACAATCCGCACCTATCGGCTGTTTTCCGGGTCCTACGACATCGTTTTCGGCCCGGTGTTCCATCCCGGACGCAAGGAAGCGGTGCGGATCGCCAACGACCGGCCGGGTCAGCGCATCCTCGAAGTCGGGGTCGGCACCGGCCTGTCGCTGCCGTATTTCCGCCCGGACTCGCACGTGACCGGCATCGACGTGTCGGCTGAAATGCTGGCGAAGGCGCAGCGCCGGGTGGAACGCGAGCACCTCGCGCATGTCGACGCGCTGCGCGTCATGGACGCCGAGCACATGGCGTTCGACGACAACTCGTTCGACGCCGTGCTGGCGCTTTATGTCGCGTCGGTCGTGCCCAACCCGGCGCGGTTTGCCGCCGAGATGCGCCGGGTCTGCATCCCCGGCGGCACGATCCTCCTGGTCAACCATTTCACCAGCGACAACTGGGCCCTGCGCTTCATGGAAAGGCGCTTGGCGCATCTCGCCCGCCACATCGGCTTTCACGCCGACTTCCCGCTCGACACCTTCCTCGCCGACAGCGGCCTCGCGGTGCGCGAAATCAGCCCGAGCAACCTGTTCGGCTACTGGCGGCTGCTGCGCTGCAGCAACGAGAAGCCGGCCTCGACAATCTGCTGAGGGCGGCGCCGGCCGCCGACCGCTCCGATGATCGAGGTCCGTGGGCTGGCGAAGTCATTCGGCGGGCTGCGGGTCGTCGAGGCGGCCAGCTTTGCCGCCCGCGACGGCGAGATCACCGGCCTCATCGGGCCGAACGGCGCCGGCAAGACGACGCTGTTCCGGCTGATCGGCACGGTGCTGCGGCCCGACCGCGGCGCGATCCTGGTCGACGGCATCGACGCGCAGCGCGACACGATCGGCGCGCGCCGCCGGCTCGGCGTCCTGCCCGACGTGCGCGGCCTCTATCCGCGGCTGACCGCGCGCGAGCATCTGCGCTATTTCGGCGCGTTGCACGGCCTCTACGGCCGCGACCTCAATGCCCGCATCGCCGAACTCGCCGCGACGCTCAACATGGGCGACTTCATCGAGCGCCGCGCCCGCGGCTTCTCGCGCGGCCAACAGATGAAAGTCGCGCTCGGCCGGGCGCTCATCCACCGGCCGCACAACATCATGCTCGACGAGCCGACCAACGGCCTCGACGTGGCGACCAGCCGGGCGGTGCGCGACCTCTTGCGCCGGCTGCGCGGCGAGGGCCGCTGCATCCTGTTGACCAGCCATATCATGCAGGAGGTCGCCGCGCTCGCCGACCGCATCGTCATCCTCGCCGGCGGCCATGTCGTGCTCGACGGCACGCCGGCCGAATTGCGCCGCGCGACCGGCCTCGACGATCTGGAGGAGATCTTCATGGCGACGACGCAGGACGGCTGGGCCGAGCCGGCGCTGGCCGCCGGGCAATGACGATCTCGGCCGCGTTCGCGGTGTTCCGCAAGGAGATGACCGACCACCTGCGCGACCGGCGCAGCATTCTGATCGCGATGATCTACCCGATGATGGGGCCGCTGCTGCTCGGCCTCATGTTCTGTTTTGTCGGCGGCTCGATGCAGCACGGCGTGGGCGGCGCCCAGGGCGGTCCGCTGGTCGTGCCGGTCGTCCATCCTGAGAGCGCGCCGGCGCTGATGCGCTATCTCGAACGCCGCGACGTCGATCTGGAGCCGGTTGCCGCGGATGCGAGGCGCTTCGTCAAAGGCGGCCGGCTCGCGTTTGCGCTGATCCTGCCGGCCCACGCTGCCGCCGCAGACGCGCCGTTGCCGGTGCGGCTCATTGCCAACCCGTCGCGGTTCGACGCGATCGTCGCGACCGGCCGGATCATCGAAATGCTGAACGATTACCAGCGCGCGACGCTGCGCGCCCGGCTGCGCGCCGCCGGCGTGCCGGCGGCGCTGATGAACGTGCTGGCGATCAGCCGCGAGAATGTCGGCCGCGCCGCCGGGCCGTCGGTCATCCTCTTGTCGATGATCCCGCCGTTCCTGATCTTTACGCTGTTCACCGGCGGCGTGCATGTCCTGCTCGATGCGACCTGCGGGGAGCGCGAGCGCGGCTCGTTCGAGCCGCTGATGATGAACCCGGTGACCCGCACCGACGTGCTGTCGGGCAAGCTCGGCGCGACGATCGTCTTCACGCTGATGGCTTTGGCCGCGCAGGTCGTTGCCTTCTGGATCATGCTGCATGCCGTCCCGCGAGCCTCGCTCGGCCTCGCCGTGCCGCCCGGCGCCTGGCGGCTCATCCTCGTCGTCTCGGTATGCCTGCCGCTCGTCTTCCTCGCGACGGCGACGCAGCTGCTGATCTCCGGCGTCACCCGCAGCATGAAAGAAGCGCAGACCTATCTTGGCCTCTTGCCGCTGATCCCCGGCCTCGCCGGCATGGTCCTGGCGCTGGCGCCGGTCACCGCGCGGCCGCTGCTCGCCGCGATCCCGACCTTTGGCCAGACCGTGCTGATGGGCCAGTTGGTGCGCAGCGAGTTCGTCGGCGGCGGCTTCATCGCGATCACCGCGGTCGCGACGCTGGCGACGACGGCGCTCCTGCTCTATGTCGGCTTCCGCCTCTACGACCGCGAAGAGATCCTCTTTCCGCAATAGGGCCGCTTTATGGCTGCAGCCGGGCCTCGCGCCAGGCGCGGGCGCAGGCGAGCGCGAACACGGCCGCGGCGGCGAGCGGAAACGCCGGCACGTGGAACGTCTTGGCGAGGCCGCGACCGTCGAGCAGCAAGGGATAGAGCGCCGCCAGGACCGGTGCTTCATAGCCCGCGGCGGCCGGCGAGCGGCGAGCGGCGACGAGCCAGCACGCGGCAACCGCGCCGAGCATCAGATCGTAGAGCAGCGCCAGCGGCGCCGCGATCGGCGCCGCCGCGGCCAGCACCGCCGCGCGGGTCGCCAGAGTCAGATTCCGGCGCCAAACCCAGCCGACGATCGCTGCCGCGGCGAGGGTCGCCGCCGCCTGCACGCCATAGGCGACAGAGGAGGCGGCACCGACCAGCCGGGCCGCGCCGAAGGCGTTGGTCATGCCGCCGAACACGATGCGGCCGGATTGATACATTGCCGGCGCGGCGACGACGGCATGCAGGAAAGCGGCCCAGGTGTCGCCGCCGAACGCCGCCCAAGACAGCAGCACCAGCGCGGCGGCCGACAGCGCCGCCCCGGCCAGCACCCGCCATCGGCCGGCGCACACCAGCGCCAGCGGCACGAGGATCGCCAGCTGCGGCTTCCAGCACAGCGCGCCGAACAACAGCCCGGCGACGAGCGGCCGGCGATCGACGAGGAGCGTTGCCGCGCCGAACAGCGCCGCCGTCAGGAACGCGTTCTGGCCGAGGCCGACATTCCACCAGACGATCGGCAAGGCCAACAGCGCGAAGAGCGCCTCGGGGCTGCGCTCGCCGAGAATGCCGCAGCCGACGGCGACAAAGAGCGCCAAACCGACGCTCTCGAACAGCACGAAGGCCACAAGGTAGGGCAGGCGCGCAAGCGGCGCGCAGAGCAGCAGGTAAACCGGCGGGTAGTTGAAGAACTGGTAGCGGATGCCGGGCGCCGTCGCGCGCTCCTCGGCGGCGAGATGCGTCCCGCGGTCGTAGGCGAGCGCCGGCGTGCCGCCATCGGCGAGCGACCCGGCGGCGTAGAAGCTGACGAAATCGGTCGTCGTCGGACGCCGCAGCGGGACGATCCAGCCGTGCGTCCCGACGATCAGCAGCAGAAAGCCGACGAGCTCGACGGCCAAGAGGACCGACGCGAGGGCGCGGATGCGCCGGCGGTCGAGCCGGACGGGCGGCGGCGGCGGCGGCCGAGCGGGCATTGCGGAGCTTGCGGGACCGGCGCGGACCCGCTCGGTCATGCGGCTTCGCTGTCGACGTCCTGGGGCGCCGCGCGCTCGCCGGTGCGCCGCCCGGCGATTTCGAGCACGCTGATGAAAAAGGCGCTCGTCGCGGTCTGGCAGCCGAGCAGGATCAGCGTACCCGAGGGGATCACGAGGCGCATCGTCTGGGTCGGCGCCAGCCCGCCGAAATCCTCCGCGCCCCAGAACCCGATCGCATAGGAGCCGAGCGCGATGCCGCCGAGCAGCATCGCCGCGGCGCACATAAGGCCGGCTTCGAGCGTGAAGATGTGGGTGATCGCGCGCAGGCGCGGATCGGCCGGCGAGAGGCCCGCATGCGTGCCGTAAATCCGTACGAACAGCCAGAACAGCATCGACTGGAAGCCGACGACGACGGCGAGCGAGGCGTAAAACAGCGTGTGGATATCGAGGCCCAGCGGCCCCAGCCGGCGCTGTCCCGGCAACAGCCACGCCATGCCGGCCAACCCGAGCAGGAACAGCGCGCAGCCAGGGTAGAAAAACAGCCAGCGCGGGCTGAACAGCAGCATGAACCGGAGGTGACGCCAGCCGTCGCGCCAGGTGCGCAGATGCGACTTCCGCCCCCTTCCGTCGGGCGCTAGAGCGGTCGGCACCTCGGCGACGCTGAAGCCGGCGATTGTCGCCTTGACGACCATCTCGCTGGCAAACTCCATACCCGGCGAGCAAAGATCGAGCGACAGGATGGCTGCACGGCGAAAGCCGCGCAGCCCGCAATGGAAATCGCGGCACGGGCTGCCGAAAAACAGGCGACCGAGCGCGGACAAAACGGGATTGCCGAGATAGCGGTGCAACGCCGGCATCGCGCCGCGCGCGATGCCACCGGCAAACCGGTTCCCCATGACGAGGTCGCGGCCGCGGCGCAGCTCATCGAGGAAGCCGTCGAGCGTGGCGAAATCGTAGCTGCCGTCGCTGTCGCCGATGATAACGTAGGTGCCGATTGCCGCCGCGATGCCGCCCGCGAGGGCGCTGCCGTATCCGCGCCCGGCAATCTCGACGATTCGGGCGCCGTGGGCGCGGGCGATCGCCGGAGAGCCGTCACGGCTGCCGTTGTCGGCGACGATGACCTCGCCGGCGATGCCGCGCCGCGCGAGAAACCCGCGCGCCTGGGCAACGCAGGCGCCGACCGTCGCCGCTTCGTCGAGGCAGGGCATGACGATCGACAATTC
>DATJUL010000163.1:0-3157 GCA_035502295.1 Allostellaceae bacterium
CGGCTCAATAATACCCGACGCCGCCGTTGACGTGGATCGTCTGGCCGGTGATGAAGCCGCCGTCCTCGCTGACGAGGAACAGGCAGGTCGCAGCAATCTCGTCCACCGTGCCCTGGCGGCCCAAGGGGATGCCGGAGGCGTCGGGGGCGCGGCCGTGATACCATTCGGGGTTGTCGCGGCGCGTGTCGATGCTGCCGGGCGACACGACATTGACGCGGATGTTGTCGCGGGCGAATTCCGAGGCCAAGGCCCGCGCCATGCCGATGAGGCCCATCTTCGCCGCCGAGATGTGCACCCGGCCGGCGCCGGAGCCGGTAAAGGCGCCCTCGCCGCAGAAAAACAGGATGCGGCCGTAGCGGTTCTTGACCATCGGCTCGATCAAGGCGCGCGTCAGATAGTACCCGGCGTCGAGCACGATCCCGCGCACCTGTTCCCAATCGGCGTCGGTCTGTTCGACGAGCGGCTTGTGCGGGCGGATCGCGGCGTTGTTGATCAGGATGTCAACCCGGCCGAATTCGGCGAGCGCCTTTTCTGCCAGCATCGCGATCTGGTCGCGCCGGCCGACATCGGCGAGGACCGGCAATGCCCGGACCCCGAGATCGCGGACTTCGCGCGCGACCGACTCGGCCTCCTGCTGGTTGGCGCGCGCATTGATGACGACATGCGCCCCCTCCGCGGCCAGGCGCAGCGCCGTGGCGCGGCCGATATTGCGCCCCGAGCCGGTGATCAGCGCCACTTTCCCGTCGAGCTTGCCCATCCTGTTCCTCCCGTCGCGGTGCGGCGAGACGTAGAGGGAAACCGCGTCCGCTGGCAATCGGAAATCGGCGTTGCTCTGCCTTGCTTGGGGGCGGCGAGAGTGCTTCGCTTCGCTCGCAATGACGATAGAATGGGTTCGCCGACACCGATTTGAGGATCAGATGCCGATACCGTCCCTTGCCAATACCGCGCTGTCGCAGATCCACGTGCAGATCATGTGGTCGCGGCTCATCGCCGTCGTCGAGGAGCAGGCGCAGACCTTGGTGCGCACGGCGTTTTCAACCTCGGTGCGCGAAGCGGGCGACCTGTCGGCCGGGGTCTTCGACACGGACGGCAACATGCTGGCGCAGGCCGTCACCGGCACGCCCGGCCACGTCAACTCGATGGCCATTGCGGTCAAGCATTTCCTCGACGCCTTCCCGCTTCGCACGATGAAGGAGGGCGACCACTACATCACCAACGACCCGTGGCTGACCTGCGGCCACCTGCATGACCTGACCGTGGTCAGCCCGACCTTTCGGCGCGGCGAGCCGGTCGGCCTCTTTGCCTCGACCGTGCATGTCGTCGATATCGGCGGCCTCGGCATGGGGCCGGACGGGCGGCAGGTCTATGAGGAGGGCCTCGCGATCCCGCTGATGCCGCTGGCCCGCGCCGGCCGCTTCAACGATGACCTGTTGCGCATTATCCGCGCCAATGTGCGGGAGCCGTTGCAGGTCGAGGGCGATGTCTACGCGCTCGCCGCGTGCAACGACGAGGGCAGCCGCCGCCTCATCGACATGATGGAGGAATTCGCCATCGCCAACCTCGACCGCTTGGGCGAGCACATCATCGAAACCTCGCGCCAGGCGACGCTCGACGCGATCGGCACCCTCACCCCCGGCACCTACCGGAACCGCCTGACGATGGACGGCTACGACCGGCCGATCACCTTGGCGGCGGCGATGACGATCGGCCCCGCCGGAATCCATGTCGATTATGCCGGCACGTCGCCCGCCAGTTCCCACGGCATCAATGTCGTGATGAATTACACGCTGGCCTACACGGCGTTCGGCGTCAAATGCCTGGTGGCGCCGGAAGTGCCGAACAACGCCGGCTCCCTGGCGCCGATCACGGTCAGCGCGCCGGACGGCTGTCTCTTGAACGTCAAGCGGCCGCGCGCGGTGGCGGCGCGCCACACGGTCGGCCACATGCTGCCCGATGTCGTGTTCGGCTGCCTGCACCAGGTCATGCAAGGCGGCGTGCCGGCCGAGGGCGCCTCGTCCCTGTGGATCCCGCAGATCTACGGCGGCGCCGATGTCGAGGACGAGGCGGCCCAGACGGAAGGCGCGGCCGAGGCGCCGCCGTTCAGCACGGTCATCTTCCATTGCGGCGGCGCCGGCGCGCGGCCCGGCAAGGACGGGCTCGACGTGACCGCGTTTCCGTCGGGCGTGCGGACGATCCCGGTCGAGGCAACCGAGGCCGTGGCGCCGGTCATGTTCCGCCGCCGCGAATTCCGCGAAGGCTCGGGCGGCGCCGGGCACTACCGCGGCGGCATGGGGCAGGTCATCGAACTGGGCGGCGCCGACGGCAGGCCGATCGCGCTGTTGTGCAATTTCGAGCGGCTCGACAACCCGGCGAAGGGACGCGACGGCGGCGGCGGCGGCGCGGCCGGACGCGTCACGCTGGCCTCGGGCCGGCCGATCCGCGCCAAAGGGCGGCAGACCGTGCCGGGCGGCGACGTGATCCGCCTGGAGCTGCCGGGCGGCGGCGGGTTTGGCGATCCGGCCGAGCGCGACCCGGCGCAGGTCGCCGCCGATGTCGCCGACGGCATCTATTCCCGCGACGCCGCGGCCCACGACTTCCGCGTGGCGCTCCTCTCCGACGGCGCGGTCGATGCCGCCGCAACCGCCCGCCTGCGCCAGCGTCCGACCGCGGGATAGCCTCGCCGCCAGTCACCACACGATCTGCACGCCGTAGGCGGCGAAGACCCGGTCGCGGGTAGCGATCGGGATGCCCTCGGCCAGCGCCTGGGCAATCATCATGCGGTCGAACGGATCGCGATGGAGGCGCGGCAGGGTTTCGAGCCGCCGTAAATGGTTGAAGTCGATCGGCAAAACGGAGAAGCCCTCGTCGACTACCATCGTCTCGAGCGGTGCCGGCAAAGCAAGCTTGCCCGATGATGCCTTGATTGTGAGTTCCAAAAGCCCGGCCGCGCTGACCAGGACGTCGCTGGCTGCAATCGCATGATTGGCAGCAGCAGAAAGGTAGGTTGACCCCTCGAACCACCATATGAGCGCATGACTGTCAATCAGGAGGCGCACTCAGCAGTCCCATTTCTCCCAAAGGTCCAACTCCTCTTCAGTCATTGGATCGAAACAATCCGGCGCGACCCAAATCTGGCCTTTGTATCGGCCGGGGACAC
>DATJUL010000164.1:0-12282 GCA_035502295.1 Allostellaceae bacterium
CGAAGCGTGGATCGGCGAGCATCATACCGCGCCGTGGGAGCCGCACCCGGCGCCCGATCTGCTGATCGCGCAGGCGCTGATGCAGACGCGCCGCATCCGCCTCGCGCCGGGCGGCTTCCTCTTGCCCTACCATCATCCGGCCGAATTGGCGCATCGCGTGGCGATGCTCGACCACCTGGCGCAGGGACGGCTCAATTTTGGCGTCGCAGCAAGCGGTCTGCCGAGCGACTGGGCGATGTTCAACGTCGACGGCAATGCCGGGCAGCACCGCGAGATGACGCGCGAGGCGCTGGACATCATCCTGAAGCTGTGGACCGCCGAGGAGCCGTTCGACTACGCCGGCAAATACTGGCATGTCAGCCGCACTGGCCGCATGTACGGCAGCCTTATTCCGCACATCCGGCCGTTCCAGCAGCCCTACCCGCCGATCGGCGTGGCCGGCGTGAGCCCCGGCTCGGACACGCTGAAGCTGGCCGGCGAGCACGGTTTTCTGCCGATGAGCCTCAACCTCAACCAGACCTATGTCGCGAGTCACTGGGCCTCGGTCGAGGCGGGCGCGCAGCGCACCGGCAAGAGGCCGAGCCGCGCCGACTGGCGGCTGGTGCGGGAGATCTTTGTCGCCGACAGCGATGACGAGGCGTGGCGGCTGTCGGTGGGCGCGCAGATGGGACGCATGATGCGCGAATATTTCCTGCCCCTCTTAAAGGATGTCGGTGTCATTCAGTACCTGAAGCACGACGAGGCCGTCGCCGACAGCGATGTGACGCCGGAATATTGCGCCCGACACAACTGGCTGATCGGCTCACCCACGACGGTCGTCGAAAAGATCGAGCGGATGTACGACGACGTCGGCGGCTTCGGCCACCTCCTCTTGTTCTGCTTCGATTACAGCGACAGCCCGCAGGCGTGGCGGCACTCGATGGAACTCTTGGCGCACGAGGTGATGCCGAAGGTCGCGCATCTGATGCCGCAGTAGCGCTGGTCGAGCTTGGGGGCTCAGGTCTTCGGTCCTGCGAGCAGCGTCGTGCCGCGGCGCTCGATGCGGCCGGCGACTGTCCGGGCGACGAGGTGCAACAGGCGAGGCAGCGTGAATTCGAGACGGACGCAGTCGTCGCAGACGTCGAGTTGGCCGACGATCGTCTGCCGCAGCAGCGCGGCGCGGAAGTCGAGGCGATAGCCGTCCCAACGGTATTCGAGCGAGGCGACATAGCGCAGCGCCTCGGCGCGCGCCGCATCGAGGCCGCGCTCGATGCGGCGCTTGGCATCGTCGCGGCCGAGCCGGTGGGAAATCGTCACGGAGATGGGTTCGCCGGCGCCGATCATTGCCGCGCCAATCGCGTCCGTCAGGCGCCGCCGTAGACCGGGATCACCGCGCCGCGCGTCACCTTGTTGTCGGGCGAGGCGAGAAACGTGATGACTTCGGCCGCCGCGCTCGGCGCTACCCAGGTCGCATAGTCGGCATCCGGCATCGCTTTGCGGTTGGCCGGCGTGTCGAGCACCGACGGCGCCACCGCATTGACCCAGATCTCCTCGTCGGCGGTCTCCTGCGCCAGCGCCTGGGTCATCGCCGCAACCGCGGCCTTGGCCGTCGCATAGGCCACCATCCCGGAGCCGAGCCGCGGTTCGATGCCTGGGCGCGCCGCGACATTGACGATGCGGCCGCCCTTGGCGCCGCCCGGCCCCGGCGTGCTGCGCGCGCGGATTGCGCGGAGCGCGGCGGCTGAGCACAGAAAGGCGGACATCGCGTTCATCTGGAACTGGTCGGCGAAGGCGGCCGCCGAGGTTTCGGCCGCCGGCGACATCGCAAACCCGCCGGCCAGGTGGATCGACGCCCACAGCAGCGGCAGGCCGCCGTAAAACCGCCGCACCGCGCGCTCGTCGGCGAGATCGACGCCGGTCGTGACATGCACGCCGGGATCGTCGCGGTGCGGCCATGTCGGGAGTTCCGCCGCGACGATGTTGGTGACATGACAGACCGCCCCGGCCGCACGCAGGGCGGTGACGACCGCGGTGCCGAGCGCGCCGGTGCCGCCGGTCACGACGACGTTTGAGCCGAGGAATGCGACCATGCCGTGCCTCCGCGCTGAGGGCGCCGCCGCGCGGCGCGCCGCTGCCGTGATATCACGCTCGGGGCGCCCCCCGCATCAGCCGAAGCGCCGCTGCCCCTCTTATCCCGGGCTGTTGCCGCCGATCGACAGGCCGACGAACTCGCTGACCCCCTTGCGGTTCAACAGCAACAGGATGTTGCCCTTGGCGGACGCTTCTTTCAGCGCCTGTGCGGCTTGCCGCGCGGTCCGTGCCGGTTTTTGGTCGATCGACTGGATCACGTCGCCGGGCTGGATGCCGATCGCGCCGGCCGAGCTGGCGTTGGCGACATTGGTCACGACCACGCCCTCGACGTCTTTCGGGATGCCGAATTGGCGGCGCAACTGCGGCGTCAGCGACGACAGTTTGAGGCCGAGGCTGCTCGCGGTCTCTGGAGCCGGCGGTCCTTCGACCATCGCGACCTGCGGGTTTTTCGGCATTTCGCCGACCGTCGCGAGGAGCGTTTCCTGTTGACCGCCGCGCAGCACGTTGAGGTCAATTTTGCGGCCGGGGGGCGTGTCGGCGACGATCAGCGGCAGGTCGTGCACCGTCTTGACCGGGCGCCCGCCGGCGTCGAGGATCACGTCGCCCTGCCTGATGCCGGCCTTCGCCGCCGGGCTGCCCGGATTGACCGAGGCGACCAGCGCGCCGTGGGGGTGCGCCGGGTCGATGCCAAGGGTGCGCGCGATCGTCGGCGTGACGCTCTGGATCGCGACGCCGAGCCAGCCGCGGGTCACGTAGCCCCTGGTTTTCAGCTGCTCGATCACATCTTTCGCCGTGTTCGACGGGATCGCGAAGCCGATGCCGACAGAGCCGCCGGACGGCGAATAGATCGCGGTGTTGATGCCGATGACCTGGCCCTCGAGGTTGAAGGTCGGGCCCCCCGAATTGCCCCGGTTGATCGGTGCGTCGAGCTGGATGAAGTTGTCGTAAGGCCCCTCGTTGATGTCGCGGCCCAAGGCCGAGACGATGCCGGCCGTTACCGTGCCGCCGAGGCCGAACGGGTTACCGACCGCAACGACCCAGTCGCCGACCTCGACCTTGCTGCTGTCGCCCCATCTGACGAACGGCAGTTTGTGCCCGGCATCGATCTTCAACAGTGCGAGATCGGTCTTCGGATCGCGGCCGATCACCTTGGCCGGGTGGCGGCTGTTGTCCGGCAGGATCACGGTGATCTTGTGCGCGTCTTTGATGACGTGGTTGTTGGTGACGATGTAACCCGACGGATCGATGATAAATCCCGACCCCAGCGCCATCACTTCGTGATGGAATTGCGGCATTTGGTTGTTGAAAAACCGCCGCAGGAACTGGTCGAAGGGCGTATCGCCCTGATCGCCCTGATCGCCTTCGTCGCCGGGCTGATCCGCTTGCGCCTGCTCGCTCAGCTCCGATGAGATGTTGACAACCGCCGGCAATATCCGCTGCACCAGGGGATGCAGGCTCGGCAGATCGATCGAGATCTCCCGCTGCACCCGCTTTGTGATGTCGTTCTGGGTGCTGCCGTTCGCAGTCTGGGCGCCGGCAAGCGGCGGCGCGGCGAACAGCGAGAGGACGACTGTCCAGGCGACAGCGACGGCGCGCCACGACGCGTGCAGCCTGCAACGAGCGATGTGCTGCCCAATCGGCATCCTGACCTCCGGCAACAAGGCGCGGGCAGCGGCGACGCCGAACAGGCCCGCGCGAGAAACCGCCTCGCGTCTCACGAACCCTCATGCGTCGCGCGGGTTCCGGCCGGCGGAAGCGTCGCCGCGACGCGAACAGGCGAACGGCGCAAAACGCCGAGCCGCTGTCCCTGGACGCTGATCATACGGCCTGTTAGACCCGCGCATCATCTCAATTTCATCCGGCGCGAGGCGTGGCCGCATCAACCGCTCTGCTGCCCAACGCCGGCATCGTCGCGGGCGCGGCTGAGATCGGGTTTAGGCGCATGGCCGGCGCGACCCGGCTGTCGCATCTCTATCAGCGCCATCCGCTGCGCGTGCTGTTTCCGGCGCCGGAGCCGGGCGAGGGCGCGCTCGCGGTGCTGGTGACGACCTCGGGCGGGCTGGTCGCGGGCGACCGCGTCCATATCGGCATGCGGGCCGAAGCGGGCGTGACGGCGCACGTCACCGCGTCGGCGGCCGAGAAGATTTACCGCTCGACCGGCGCGACGACCGAGATCACACAATCCGTGCGGGTCGATGCCGGCGCCTGGCTCGAATACCTGCCGCCGGAGACGATCCTGTTCGACGGCGCCCGGCTGCGGCGGCGGACCCGCGTGCGGCTGGCGCCCGGCGCCGGATTTCTCGGCGGCGGCATTCTCACCTTCGGGCGGCGGGCGCGCGGCGAACGCTTTACGCACGGCCTGTTGCACGATCGGCTGGAGGTGTGGCGCGATGGTGCGCTCGTGTGGGGCGACGCGCTGCACCTTGAGGGCGACATCGCCGCGCTGATCGCCCACCCCGCCTGTTTCAACAATGCCGCCGCTGACGCGACGCTGGTGCTGGCGCCGCCGGGCGGCGATGCCGGCCGATTGGTCGAGAGTGCGCGCGCGGTGCTGCAAGCGTCGCCGGCGCCGGGCCTGCGCGCCGGCGTCACCGCCGTCGGCGGTCTCGCGGTCGCCCGCTGGCTCGCCGCCGATCCGCTGCCGCTGCGCCGCGCCTTTGCCGCGCTTGCCGGCCACTGGCGCCAGGCAGCCTCCGGCCTGCCGGCGCGCCTGCCGCGCTTGTGGCAAACGTGAGCCGGCTCGGCCTATAAACGCCGATCTGCGGCCCTGGCTGCGTGGTGACGGACGCGATGAACCTGACTTCCCGCGAAAAGGACAAACTGCTCGTCGCGATGGCGGCGATCGTGGCGACGCGGCGGCTGCAGCGCGGCGTCAGGCTCAACTATCCGGAAGCCGTCGCGCTGATCACCGATTTCGTGCTGGAAGGCGCGCGCGACGGTCGGAGCGTCGCCGAATTGATGCGCGACGGCGCGACGGTGTTGAGCCGCGATCAGGTCATGGAGGGGGTCGCCGAGATGATCCGCGAGATCCAGGTCGAGGCGACGTTTCCCGACGGCACCAAGCTCGTCACGGTGCACGAGCCGATCCGCTGACGGCAAAAACGCGCGGATGTGCCTCAGCGCAGCAACTGCCCGCCGTCGACCGAGATCGTCTGGCCGGTGACCCAGCCGGCCAAGGGCGAGGAGAGGAACACGACGACCTGCGCCACCTCCTCCGGATAGCCGAGCCGGCCGAACGGGATGCTGCGCAGGATCGCGTTGTAAAGCGGCGGGTTGTCGGTCTTGCGCTGTTCCCAGCTGCCGCCCGGGAACTCGATCGAGCCGGGCGCGACGCAATTGACGCGGATGCGTTTTTTCGCCAGGAGCGAGGCTTCCGTCTGGGTGTATTCGATCAGCGCCGCCTTGACCGCGCCGTAGGGCGGCGTGCGCGCCGAGGGGACGAGGCCGGAGATCGACGAGATGTTGACGATCGCGCCGCCACCGCTCTTCTCCAGATGGGGAACGGCGGCGCGGATCGCCCGCACCGTGCCGAGGAGATCGACCTCGATGCTCTTCTGCCAACCCGCTTCGTCGTGGCTGGTGCCGAACCCTGAGGCATTGCAGACGAGGATGTCGATGCCGCCGAGCGCGCCGGCCGCCGCCTCGATGTAGGCAGCGAGCGCCGCGGGGTCGGCAACATCGCAGGCCGCGCTGTGCGCCGCAACGCCCTGCGCCGCGATCTCCTCCTTGACCCGCGCCACGCCGTCGGCGCCGCGGGCGCAGATCGACACCGCGGCTCCACTCTCGGCCAACCCCAACGCGATCGCCCGTCCGATGCCGCGGCTGCCGCCGGTCACCACCGCGCGCTTGCCGGCAAGCTCGATCTTCATGGCCCTCGCACCCTCCGCTGTGATCCGGTCCCGCCATCATGGAACGGATCGCCGCCCGATCCCAGTTCTTCGGGAGCGCGCGCGACCGGCTTCAGCCCGGCCGGGCGAGGGTGTCCGAATCCGCGTGGTCATTGGGGCCGATGGCGAGCGGCGGGAACACGACGCGCGCCTTGACCAGGCCGCGCTGCACCGCGACGTTGATCATGCCGTCCATGCCATAGGGCGTCAGCATTGTGCCGGAGCCGAACATCCGCACCGGGTGCTTGTTCGACAGCGGCAGGCAGTGGCGCAGCAGCGTCTCGGCGCCGGCGGGCGAGACCGCATAGGCCAGGGTTCCCCATACGAGGCGGGTATCCAGCACGCAGTGCGTATTGCGCCGGCTCCACCAGCTGTGCTGCCGCGCGTGGTATTCGAAGCCGGCGGCCGGGGTCTGGAACACGATGTTGCACCACTCGCCGCCGCCGAAGCCGACCGACAGGAGCGCGTCGCGATTGTAGCCGAGATAGAGGATGTCGCACCCCTGCGCCAGTTCGTCGGCGATGCGCGCGAACCATTGCGGCACGGTTTCCGCGACAAAAGCGTCGTCCTCGAAGACCAGTATCGGCCGGCCGAGCGCGCTGCATCGCTCCCACAGCGCGCGGTGCGACAGCGCGTTGCCGAATTGGCCATCCGTGAAATTCAGCTTTTCGTCATCGATAAGGCCGGCGTCCAGCAACCCCCGCCGGTTCAGCGTTCGCCCGTCGACGGCATCGAACACCGCGAAGTCGATGCCCTTGCCGGAATTCCACCGGAGAAACCGTTCGCGGCGATCGCGGCGACGAGCCAGGGTGATCAGAAAGGCCGGAATGGCCGCGCTTGGCGCCTCCGCCGTCGCGGCGCCCGGCAGCGAAAGGGGTCCGCTCAGTGTGTCCTCCACTCAGCCGGTTTTCGTGGCCTTCACGGAGAAGGCCTCGCTGCGGTCCTATTATCGGCCCCGGTCGCAACTGTACAGCGGCGCTCCTCGCGCCTATCTGCTGCCGGTCATCCCGCAACCGCCTCCCGTGCGATGATGCTGACCCCGATCCCGCCCGGCGAACTACAGGGCGCCCTCGACCGGTTTGCCACGGGGCTCGCCGATAGGGCAGCGGCCGCCGCCTTTGCGGCGATCCGCGCCACGTCCGCCGAACGCGCCCAGGGCGACGCGGCCCGCCGCCATCGCCGTGCTGCGCTGGCGCTGGCGCGCCGGTACGGCATCAGAGTGCATCCGGCGGGAACGCGGCCGGGGTTCAACTGGGACGGCGCCGCGCTCGACGGCGATACCGAAGCCTATGTGATCCTGCACGAAATCGCGCATTTTGTGCTGGCGCCGCCCGAGCGGCGGCGCCTCATCGATTTCGGCCTCGGGCCGGGGCCCGACACGACCGAGCGCGCCGCCGCCGAACGCGCCGCAATCGTGCCGCTCGGCGAACGCGAGGCTGACGAGGCAGCCGCCTCGCTGCTCGGCATCCTGTGGGAGGCGGCGCTCGGGCAGCCGGCGCTCGCCTCGTTCCTCGACCAGAACTGGCTCGAAGGCCTCGACCGGTCGGCCGCGGCGCATTTCACCACGGTCCTGGCGCGGCTGCGACGGCTGGGGCTGATCGAGGGCGACGCGACGCCGCGACGAGGAGGACGGGATGAGCTTTGCACTGACCTCTGACCAGCTCGAAATCCGCGACGCGGTGGCGCGGCTGTGCGGCCGGTTCGGCGACGATTACTGGCTGAAGCACGACGAATCGGCCGAGTTTCCGCATGACTTCCACCGTGCGATGGCGGCGGCCGGCTGGCTCGGCGTCGCGATGCCGGAAGCTTATGGCGGCAGCGGTCTCGGCATCACCGAGGCGGCGCTCGTCATGCAGGCGGTCGCGCAATCGGGTGCCGGGTTCAGCGGCGCCTCTTCCGTGCATATGAACATTTTCGGCCTGCATCCGGTCGTCGTGTTCGGCTCGGACGAACAGCGGCGGCGCTTTCTGCCGCCGCTCATCGCCGGCCGCGAAAAGGCGTGCTTTGCGGTCACCGAGCCCGATGTCGGCCTCGACACGACGCGCCTCAGGACGCGCGCGGTGCGCGACGGCGACGATTACGTGATTACCGGCCGCAAAATCTGGACCTCGACCGCGCAGGTCGCCGAGAAGATGCTGATCCTTGTGCGCACGACGCCCTATGAAGAAGCGGCGCGGCCGTCCGCCGGCATGAGCCTGTTCTACACCGATCTCGACCGCAGCCGGGTTGAGGTGCGGCTGATCCACAAGATGGGCCGCGCCGCGGTCGATTCGAACATGGTGTTCATCGACGGGCTGCATGTGCCGGCCGCCGACCGCATCGGCGAGGAAGGCAAGGGCTTTCAATACATCCTGCACGGCATGAACCCGGAGCGCATCCTGATCGCCGCGGAGGCGGTGGGGTTGGGCCGCGCCGCCCTCGCCCGCGCCGCGCGCTATGCCGGGGAGCGCGTCGTCTTCGGCCGACCGATCGGGCAGAACCAGGGCATCCAGCATCCCCTGGCCGAACGCTGGATCGAACTGGAAGCGGCCGAATTGCTGACGCTGCGCGCCGCCGCCGCCTACGACCGCGGCGAGGAGGCCGCCACGGTCGGCGCCTATGCCAACGCCGCCAAGTATTTCGCCGCCGAAGCCGGGCACCGCGCCTGCGAGACCGCCGTGTTGACGCACGGCGGCATGGGCTACGCGCGCGAATTCCACGTCGAGCGCTTTTTCCGCGAAATCCAGATCGCCCGCATCGCGCCGATCAGCCCGCAATTGATCCTGTCGCATATCGCCGAGCGCGTGCTCGGCCTGCCGAAATCGTATTGAGACTGACAGCCCGAAAGCCGGAACGGGATTGCTTTGAAGCAATCCGGTGCAATGACTGCGGCGAGCGCGGGCGAGCGGGTCAGCCGACCCCGGCGAGCGCGGCACCAAGCATCAGATAGGCGACGATCCCGAACAGCACGATCGTGATGCCGAGAGGAATGCTCTTCATGTCCGTCCGCGCCTCGCAAAACGCGCCGCCTCGGGAATGAAGCGGGCGGCGCTGCATTAACGAGCGCGCAATATTACCGGTTCCCTTACCAATCGGTTAACGACACGCTGTCGCAGCGGCAAACGCCGCAGAAATGCTCACTCTTCCGCGAAGCGGACGGCAGCGACGGGGGGCAGTCTTGCGTCGAGCGCGCACCACGATTCGCCGCCGTCGGGGCTGGTCCACACCCCGCCGGTCGTCGAGCCGAACGCCAGGTACTCGCCCGACGCATCGACCGCCAGCGCGTGGCGCCATACGATGTCGTAGGCGTGGCGCTGCGGCAGGCCGCGCGTCAAGACCTCGAAGCTTTCGCCGCCGTCGCGGGTGCGGGCGACGACGACTTTGGCATCGACCGGGATGCGCTGCTCGTCCTTGACCGCCGGCACGAACCACGCGCAGAGCGGGTCGGACGGGTGGGCGGCCACTGCGAAGCCGAATTTGGCCGGGCGGATCGCCGCCAGCTCATGCCACGTGGCGCCGGCATCGGCGGAGCGAAAGACGCCGTTATGGTGCTGACACCACACGATGTCGGGGTGCGCGGAGCAGCGCGCCAGGCGATGCACGTCCTGCGCGATCGGCTCGCCGGCCAATTCGGGCGGCATATATTCGGCGTACATGCCGCGGTTGATGACCCCCCATGATTGGCCGCCGTCGCGGCTCGCCCAGATGCCGCCGGTCGACACGCCGAGCCGGATGTCGGCCGGTTCGCGCGGGTCGATCAATACCGAATCGATGCCGGGCTGCTCGCCGCCGGCAACGCCGCCCCATTGCCGGCGCTCCGGCAGTCGCCACAACGCGTCATTGAGCCGCCACGATTCGCCGCAATCGTCGGTGCGGAACAGACCGCCCGGCATCGTGCCGGCCCACAGCCGTCCGGCGACGCCGCCCTTCTCGATGACCCAGATCTTGCCAAGCGACCAAGGATGCGGATCGTCGGCGGCGTCTTCCGGTCGGGGGGGAAACGCCGGCGCCGGCAACTCGCGCCAATCCGCGCCGCCGTCGCGTCGCCACAGCTTGGCGCCGAAATGACCGAGGTCGAGCGCGGCGTAAACCATGTCGCCGTCGGCGAGCACGGCGCTGACCGGCAGGCCCAGGAAATGCGCGGCCTCGATGCCCCAGCCGCCGCCGCGCGCCGCGGGCTGCGGCGCCAGTTCGAACAGGCCCTTGCGGGTCCCGATATAAAGCCGCTCCTCCATGCTGGCCCCTCAGCCGCCGGTCAGCGCCTGAAACACATAGATGTCGTCGTCGGGCCCGACCGGATCGGACAACCCGGTGCGGTCGCGCACCGCTTCGCCGCCGATATAGACGTTGACATGCCGCCGCAGCCCGCCCTGGTCGTCGAGAATATAGCCGCGCAAGGCCGGGCACTCGGCGAACGCCGTCGCCAGCGCGGCGCCGACCGTCGCACCCACGACCCGCATTTCGGGCACGCGCAGGAAGCGCCGCAGGGCCGGCGTGAACGCGACGGTCGGCATCGGCGGCGCTCCCGGTTCACGGCTCGACGTAAACCATCCAGGGCACGCCGAAGCGGTCGGCGACCATGCCGAAGCTGGGCGAGAAAAACGTCCGGCCAAGCGGCATCTGCACCTCTCCGCCGGCGGCCAGCGCGGCGAACAAGCGGTCGGCTGCGGCCGCGTCGGGCGCGGTCAGCGACAGCGCAAACCCGGCGAATTTGGGCTGACCCCGGCAGCTTCCATCGGAGGCCATTATCGTCGCGTCACCGACCCGGAAGGCCGCGTGCATGATCTTGTCTTCGTTGCCGGGCTGGCACATCGCCGGGTCAGGCGAATCTTTCCAGCGCAGCAGCATGGCGACCTCGGCGCCGAGCGCTTCGCGGTAGAAAGCCAGCGCCTCTTCGCATCTGCCGTCGAACGACAGATAGGGCTGCAACGCCATCGCTTCCTCGTTGCGGTTTGATGCCGGAGCCACTAGATTGATATCAACGTACCGGACCGATGTCAAACCCCAAACCCGTCACCTTCGAGACCACCCTGCGGGTCCGCGACGCGTGCCTGTGTCTGCATTTGCAGCGGGCGGCACGCAGGGTGGCGCGGCGCTTCGATGCGGCGTTCCGACCGCTCGGCCTCACCAACGGCCAGTTCTCGCTGCTGATGGCGGTGAACCGCCCGGACGCGCCGACAATGGGCCGCGTCGCCGCGCTCCTGGCGATGGACCGCACGACGCTGACGGCGGCGTTGAAGCCGCTCGAACGGCGGGGCCTTCTTGCCGTCGATGTCGATGCCGCCGACCGGCGCAGCCGGCGCCTCGCCTTGACGCCGGCCGGCCGCGCGCTGCTTGCCGCCGCAGTGCCGATCTGGGAAGCCCAGCACCGCGCGATCGAGCGCTGCCTAGCGACCGCCGCCGACCGGCTGCGCGAGGATTTGCACGCCCTGTCCTGACCCGCACCGGCCGGACTGCAGCCACGGCCGAGGTTGCGGCGGCGCGTGCCGCAGATATACAAGGCGACGGCCATGATCGTCATCGACCTGCCCGACGAGGCCGCGACGGCGGCGCTGGCGGCGCGCATCGCGGCGCTCGCCCGACCGGGCGACGTTATCGCGCTCGAGGGCGAACTCGGCGCCGGCAAGACGAGCTTCGCGCGCGCGTTCATCCGGGCGCGCGGCGGCCGCGAGGACGTGCCGAGCCCGACCTTCACGCTGGTGCAGGTCTACGACCTCGCCGGCGCGACCGTGTGGCATTTCGACGGCTATCGCCTGCGCGACCCCGAAGAGGCGTGGGAACTCGGCATCGAGGACGGCTTTTCGGGCGGCATCGCGCTCATCGAATGGCCGCAGCGGTTCGGCCCGCTGATCCCGCCGCGGCGGCTCGAAATCGCCTTGCTCCCCGGCGCGACGGCGTCGGCGCGCCGGGCAATCCTCGATCCCGGTGGGGGCGGCGGCTGGGCGGTGCGGCTCACCGGCATCGTGACGCCGCAGACATGACGGACGACAACCGCAGCGCCGCGATCGCCGCGTTCCTGGCGTCCGCCGGGTGGGCCGGCGCGGCGCCGGCGCCGCTCGCCGCCGACGCCTCGTATCGGCGCTATTACCGTCTCGCGGATGGCGCCCGCCGCGCCGTCTTGATGGATGCGCCGCCGTCCGAGAATGTGCCCGGCTACATCGACGTTGCCGGCCTGCTGCGCCGCTGGCGCCTCAGCGCGCCCGAGATCTATGCCGCCGATATCGAACGCGGCCTGTTGCTGATCGAGGATTTCGGCGACGCCGGCTACACAAACCTGCTCGCCGACGGCGCCGACGAGGCGGCGCTCTATGCGCTTGCCGTCGATGCGCTGATCGCGTTGCAGCGC
>DATJUL010000165.1:0-2699 GCA_035502295.1 Allostellaceae bacterium
CCGCGCGCGGCGCTGATGAAGCGCTCGAACAGCACGTCGATCTTCGCCGGATCGACCGCGGTGATGCCGAGGCAGTAGCAGACGACCGAATTGGCCGCCGAGCCGCGCCCCTGGCACAGGATGCCGCGCTCGCGGGCAAACGCGACGATGTCGTGCACGGTCAGGAAATAGCGGGCGAAATCGAGCTGCTCGATCAGCTGCAGCTCGTGCACGATCAGCGCGCGGATGTTGCCGGGGACAGCGTTGCCGGCGTCATTCCCGCGCAAGCGGGAATCCATGGCCGCCACCTCCATCGCTTGTCCCTCGATCCCCGCTTGCGCGGGGGTGACGGAAGAATGAGTATGCAGGCCGAACCGCTCCCGCGCTCCGGCCCAGGCCAATTGCGCCAGGCGCTGCTGCGACGTCATGCCGTCGGGCACCGGCTCTTCGGGGTATTCGTAGCGCAATTCGTCGAGGCTGAAATGGCAGCGCTCGGCGATCTCGACCGTGCGAGCCAGCGCCTCCTCATAACCGCGAAAGAGGCGCGCCATCTCGGCCGCCGGCTTCAGATGGCGCTCGGCATTGGCGAGGAGGCGAAATCCGGCCTCTTCGATCGTGCAATGCTCGCGGATGCAGGTCACGACATCCTGCAACGGCCGCCGCTCGGGCACATGGTAGAGCACGTCACCCATCGCGACGAGCGGCAGCCCGGTGTTGGCGGCAAGCGCGGCGAGGCGGGCGAGGCGCTGCGCGTCGTCGCCGCGGTAGAGATGATGCGCGGCGAGATAGGCGCGGCCCGCGAAATCCGCCGCGACGCGGCCGGCGAATTCGGCCGTGGCGGCGTCACCGTCGCACGGCAGCACGACGACGACTTGTCCTGCGCCGTGCGCGACGACATCGCCGTAGTCGAGATGGCATTCGCCTTTCGGGGCGCGCCGCTTGCCGAGGGTCAACAGGCGCGTCAGGCGGCCGTAGGCGGCGCGGTCCTCGGGATAGGCGAGGAGGCGCGTGCCGTCGCGCAACTCGAGGCGGACGCCGACGATGAGGCGCAGCCCGACGGTCTTGGCCGCATGGTGCGCCCGCACCAGCCCAGCGACAGTGTTGCGGTCGGTGATCGCGATCGCCTTGAGGCCGAGCGCCGCCGCGGTCAGCACCAGTTCGTCCGGGTGCGAGGCGCCGCGCAGGAACGAGAAATTGCTGGTGATCTGCAGTTCGGCACAGGCCGGCGCGGCCTCGTTGCGCGCCGCGCGAGGGGCGCCGAAATTGGGCGTGCGAACCTTGCCCATCGGCCCGGGGCTGCCGGTGCCGATCGTGCGCGACAATCTGTTGAAGGCTTTCGGCGGCAATTCGGGCATCGCACGCCTCAGGCAAAGACGCCATGGAGGAACCAGCGCGGCTGGTCGCCGCTTGCATCAAAGCCGGGAAGCCCGGCGCGGACAGCCAGAAGCACATAAATATTTAAATTACAATAGGTTATCGACATTTTTCAAACTGTACCAAAGCGTGTCCCTTGGCCTTGGCCGGCCCGATCGCGATCATAGCACATGAACAAGACGTGAACAATGGTGCCTTGCCATTCCGGTAGGAACGCGCACCCGCGCCGCGACCTCGCACAGCGCATGCTCTGGATATCAACGCGCCATAGTCTTCGCGGCCGTCTAGACCAAATGTCCGCCTGAGCGCGGAGCGACCCGTCTCACAGTATGCAGGTGACGAGGATTGCGCCGGATTTGGCCGGCCGAGCCTCATGCATAGGAGACGGGTCATGGCGGATCGTATCACGTATGTTGGGCTGGACGTTCACAAGGACACGGTTGTTGTAGCGATGGCCGAGGGCAGCCTCCGCGGTGAGATCCGGGAATACAGTCGTATTGCGAATACGGCGGCGGCCTTGGATCGGTTGATGCGCAAGCTCGGCGACGGCGGCGGAGATCGAGGCGCCCTGGTGTTTTCGCTTCCCGGCACGGGTCAGCCGTGAGCTGCTGCTGCGGCAGGAGAGCCAGCCCAAACCGGTCCGTGATATCGCCTGGAAGGCGCAGCCGCGGCTGTGCGCCCGTTATCGCAGGCTTACCGCAGTGGCAAACCGGCCAATGTCGTCACCGCTGCGATTGCCCGCGAACTGACGGGTTTTATCTGGGCTATCGCCCGCCATGTCCCGGTGACGGCAGGCTGACCGGCAGGCCAGAATGATCATATTCAAGGGAGGCGCCGGCGACCCACCCGACATGCGACTGCCGAGCAAGGTTGGGGGCGCGGTCGCGTTAATCTAGGCGTTACCGGCACCGGTCGGGCACACCGCTGTTGCCACTGCGCCTGCCGTCGTTGAGTAAGATGATGGCGTGCCAGCGAGGGCACGGCGGCTATCGTGCCGATCAGCAGGCGGGCGTAGAGCCTGGAGCGGTCGGCTTGCCCGAGCCGTCCTGACGCAGGCCGTAGGCGGTCTTGCGGCGCCTCGGTGAACGGCGCGGGGTCGGTCTTCCCTTCCGGGGATTCGGCCGATCGAGCATTTCCCAATAGCTCTTCGGTTTCTCGGTCACGATCAGCCTGACCAGGCTCTCGAACGACACCGGCCGCGCCGGCAGGCGGTGGTTTCGCTGATCGACATAATGCCGGAGCATTTTTGCAAGGTCCCCTGGGTTAACCGCCTCATGCTGGCGAAGAAAATGTTCGATCCTTAAAACCATCGCTTCGAGCGATTGCCATGTTTCCCCGGAGCCCAT
>DATJUL010000166.1:0-2413 GCA_035502295.1 Allostellaceae bacterium
GCGATGAAGCCGATCGGGCGAAGGGGAAACCTGCTATCGTGATCCCATCCTAAACTCGCCACTGGCTCATCGGGAGGACCCTATCATGGCATCGAACGGCAAGGTTGCGCTGGTCACCGGCGGCGGCAGCGGCATCGGCAAGGCATCGGCGCTGGCATTGGCGCGCGAAGGGTTCGCGGTCGTCGTCGCCGGCCGCCGGCCGGAGCCGCTGCAGGCCGTGGTCGGCGAGATCGAGGGGCTGCAGGGGCAGGCCTTGGGCGTGCCGACCGATGTCGGCGACCCCGACTCGGTCGCCGCGCTGTTTGCCGCGACCAAGGCCAAGTTCGGCCGGCTCGACGTATTGTTCAACAATGCCGGGTTTGGCTCGGCGGCGCCGATCGAGGACCTCGAATGGGCGCGCTGGCGCGGCGTCCTCGCCTCGATCGTCGACGGCACGTTTCTGTGCACGCAGCAGGCCTTTCGCCTCATGAAGGACCAGACGCCGATGGGCGGCCGCATCATTAACAACGGCTCAATTTCGGCGCATGTGCCGCGGCCGCAATCGATCGCCTATTCGACCGCCAAGCACGCGGTGACCGGCCTCACCAAATCAACCTCGCTCGACGGCCGCAAATACGACATCTCGTGCGGCCAGATCGATGTCGGCAATGCGCTGACCGAGATGACCCAGCGCATGACCCGCGGCGTGCCGCAGCCCAACGGCGACATCATGATCGAGCCGACGATGGACGTCGCAAACGTTGCCCGCGCCGTCGTCTTCATGGCCACCGTGACGCCCGAAGCCAACGTCCAGTTCATCACTGTCATGGCCACGAAGATGCCCTTCGTCGGCCGCGGGTGAGGGTCGCGCGGATAAGGGCGGCGCGGACGGGAGTTCCGGTGTATCAATCGGGCGGCCATAGGAGCGTCGCACGGAGGCCCCGCGATGTTGTTGCCGGTGATCGTCACAAACGCGCGCGGTGACGCTTGATGGACCCATTGCTCGACGCGGCGTTGCGCGCGGCCGAGGCCGGTGGCGAGGCGGTCATGCGCGTCTACGCCGAACCCTTCGGCGTGACCCAAAAGGATGACAAGACGCCGCTCACCGAGGCCGATCTCGCCTCCGAGCGCATCATCGTCGCGATGCTGAGCGATGCGTTTCCCGACATCCCGATCGTCTCCGAGGAAACCGTGCCGGAAGCCGGGTTTGCCGAGCCGGCCGTGCGCTTCTGGTGCGTCGATCCGCTCGACGGCACCAGGGAGTTCGTTGCGAAGAACGGCGAGTTCGCGGTGCTGATCGGCCTCATCGAGCACGGGCGGCCGGTGCTCGGCGTGGTGCACGGCCCGGCGCTCGGCATCACGTACATCGCGCAGGGGCCGGGAACCGCGCTGCGGCGGCAGGGCGCGAAGGGGGCGTGGGAGCCGATCCGGGCGCGCGCGCCGGGCAGCGCCGGCCTCGTCGTCGTGCACAGCCGCAGCCACGAAAACAGCCGGCGGCTCGCCGAATATTTCGAGGGAAGGCCGATCCTGGAGCGCCGGCAATGCGGCAGCGCCCTCAAATTCGGCCTGCTGGCGGCGGGCGAGGCTGATTTCTACCCGCGCTTCGGCACGACGATGGAATGGGACACCGCGGCGGGACAAGCGGTTCTCGAAGCCGCCGGCGGGCATGTCTTCGATTTGTCGGGCCGCCCTTTGTCCTACGGCAAGCCCGGCCTCAAGAACGACGGGTTTCTCGCCTGGGGCGCCCGGCCGGCGTGGTAGACGGGGTCCCATGCAGATCGCGGCAACCGCCATTCCCGAAGTAAAGGAAATCCGCCCGGTCCGCCACGCGGACCCGCGCGGCTTCTTCGCCGAGATTTACCGGGCAGACCGGCTGCGCGAGGGCGGCATCGATGCGGCGTTCGTGCAGGAAAACCATTCGCTGTCAGTGGAGCGCGGCGTCGTTCGCGGGCTGCATTTCCAGACCCCGCCGATGGCGCAGGCGAAACTCGTGCGCGCCGCCGCCGGCGCGATCCTCGATGTCGCGGTCGATATCCGCCGCGGATCGCCAACTTGGGGCCGGCATGTCGCGGTCGTGCTGAACGCCGCCGAGGGCAACCAGCTTTACGTGCCGGAAGGCTTCGCACACGGCTTCTGCACGCTCGAACCGAACAGCGAGGTCATCTACAAGGTCAACCGTTATTATTCGCGCGAGCACGATTTCGGCCTGCTATGGAACGACCCGGCCCTCGCGATTGCCTGGCCGGTCGGCGCGGACGCCGCGATCCTGTCCGACAAGGACCGACGCCAGCCGCTCCTCGCCGATCTGCCGGCGTATTTTGGTTATTAGGCACGCGGCGCGATGAAGCTCATGCTGCTCGGCGCCGGCGGACAACTCGGGCATGAGTTGTGTCGTCTGCGGTGGCCCGACGGGTATCGCGTCGCCGCCTTTGAC
>DATJUL010000167.1:0-11432 GCA_035502295.1 Allostellaceae bacterium
GCATCATGACCGGGCGGCCGCCGGCGCGGGCAATCTCGTCAAACAGCACCTGGCTCGCCTTGACGTCGGCGAGGATCGGCGCGCCGGGATGGCGGGCCAGCACATCGCGCGCCAGCACCAGCAGGATTTGGTCGCCCCACAGGATGCGGCCGGCAGCATCGACAACGCCGATGCGGTCGCCATCACCGTCGAAGCCGATGCCGATGTCGCAGCGCTCCGCGGCCACCGCCTCTTGCAACTGCACGAGGTTCTCGGCGTCGGTCGGATCGGGATGGTGCGCCGGAAAGGTGCCGTCGATCGTCGCGTTGAGCAGCGTGTGGCGGCCCGGCAGCCGCTTGACGAGCGCGGACACCACCTCGCCGGTCGCGCCGTTGCCGCAATCCCACGCGACGGCAAGGCCGCCGCGCCCGCCGTCGTAATCCTGCGCCACCCGCGCGACATACTCATCGAACACGGCGCGCCGGCTCACTTGGCCGCGCGGCCCCGAAACCGGCCCGAGCGCCAGCGCCATCCGGCCCAGCTCTTGGATCGCGTCGCCGAAAAACGGCTTGCCCTGCAACACCAGCTTGAAGCCGTTGTGGTCGGGCGGGTTGTGCGAGCCGGTGACCATGATGCCGCCGTCAACGTCCAGCGTTGCCGCCGCGTAGTACAGCATCGGGGTCGGACCGCGGCCGATGCGCACGACATCGGCGCCCGCTGCGGCGAGGCCGTCGACCAGCGCCGCCTCGAGTTCGGGCGAGGTCAGCCGACCGTCATAGCCGACCGCGACCCGCCGGCCGCCCGCTGCGCCCGCCGTTTGCGCAAAAACGCGCCCCAGGGCATAGGCGTCGGCGGCGAACAGCGTCTCGCCGACAATGCCGCGGATGTCGTATTCGCGCAGGATCGTCGGGTCGAAACGGTGCGGCATTGCTGGCGCTCACAAATAGCTTTGGATAAGCCGGCGAAAGGCGGCGCCGAGCTGCGGGTGCGCGAGGCCGAGCGCGATATTGGCTTCGAGATAGCCGAGCTTGTCGCCGCAATCATAGCGCCGCGCCCGTGGACGCAGGCCGTGGAACGGCTGGCCGGCGGCGATCAGCCGCTGCAGCCCGTCGGTCAATTGGATTTCGTTGCCGCTGCCCGGCTGGAGCGCCGCGAGGTGGTCGAAAATCTCCGGCTGGATGATGTAGCGCCCGATGATCGTCAGCGTCGAGGGCGCCGCTGCCGGCTCCGGCTTTTCGACGACGCCGCGGGCCCGCGCGAGGCGCCCGTCGTCGCCGACCACATCAAGCACGCCATAGCGTCTGACATGCTCGCGCGGCACCTCGACGACCGCGACAAGGTTGCCGCCGGTTTCCTCGTAGGTGTCGATCATCTGCTTCAGGCACGGCGGCTCGCCGACCATCAGGTCATCGACCAGCATGACCGCAAACGGCTCGTCGCCGACCAGATTGCGCGCGCACCACACGGCATGCCCGAGGCCCAAGGGCCGCTGCTGGCGGGTGAACGCGAACTGGCCGGCCGCCGGCAGCCATTCGTTCAATTCGTCGAGCAGTTCGCCGCGGCCGCGCTCGCGCAATGTCTGTTCGAGCTCGAAGGCGATGTCGAAATGGTCCTCGATCGCGCTCTTGGCGCGGCCGGTCACGAAATAGAATTCTTCGATGCCGGCCGCCTTCGCCTCTTCGATCGCATAGTGAATGAGCGGCTGATCGACGACGGTCAGCATCTCCTTCGGCACCGCCTTGGTCGCCGGCAGCGTACGGGTGCCGAGCCCAGCCACCGGAAAGACCGCCTTGCGGACAGATTTTTGCATCGCATTCCTCGATTGGCGCCGCGCGGGCGTAAAACCGCGGCGACACTATTGCCACAGGAATTTTAACCGTGGCAAGCAAACGCCTCGTTAACGACGGGAAGCGCCTAATCGTCTCCGCCCTCAGGCGCCAGCGCGATGACGCCGTCACGCGCCAGCGCGGCGAGGGTCGCACGATCGATACCGAACTGGCCGAGGATTTCGGCAGTATGCTCGCCGAGGCGCGGCGCCGGCCGGCGCAGCCGGCCCGGCGTATCGGACAGGCCGGGGATCACATTATGCATCGCGAGCCGGCCGGTCTCGCCGTCCGGCACCTCGACGACGATCTTGCGCGCCTGCACGTGCGGATCAGCGAGAAACTGGTCGATGTCGTAGACCGGCGCGGCGGTGATCTCGGCCGCCTCGAACGCCGCCATCGTCTCGGCCAGCGTGCGGGCGGCGATAAAGGCGGCGATCGGGGCCTCGCACGCTTCGGCGTTTGCGACGCGGTCGGAATTGGTGCGAAAGCGCGGATCGAGGATCATGTCGGGGCGGCCGATCGCGCGAAACAGCCGCTCCGCCATCGCCTGCATCGAGGCCGAGATGCCGATATAGCGGCCCTCCTTGGTGCGGAAGACGTTGCGCGGGGTCGTGATGTCGGAGCGGCTGCCGGTGCGCGGCCGCACGTCGCCGGTCAGCCGGTAGATCGGCGCCTCGACCGCGATGAACGAAAACAAGGGATCGAGCAGCGGCAGATCGATAACCTGCCCGCCGCCGCCCTCAACCTCGACCCGGCGCAGCGCCACCATGACGGCAAAGGCGCCATAGAGGCCGGCCACCATGTCGGCCAGCGCGGTCGGCGGCAGCACCGGCTCGCGGTCCGGAAAGCCGGTGCGCGCGGCATAGCCCGACATGCTCTCGACCAGCGTGCCAAAGCCGGGACGGTCGCGGTAGGGGCCGTCCTGGCCCCAGCCCGACACGCGCACGATGACGAGCCGCGGGTTGCACGCGAACAGCGCGTCCGGCCCGATTCCCATGGCCTCCAACGTGCCGGGGCGGAAATTCTCGATCAGGACCTCGCTCGATGCGGCGAGGTCGCGCAGCAGGTCGCGGCCGCGCCGATCGCGCAGGCTGAGGGCGACGCTCTTCTTGTTGCGGGCGTAGAGCTTCCAGTGGAGGCTGACGCCCTCGGTCTGCCAGGCGCGCAGCGGATCGCCCCGCTGCGGGTCCTCGATCTTCAAGACCTCGGCGCCGAAATCGGCGAGTTGCGAGGACACCGCATTGCCGGCGACCAGCCGCGACAGATCGACGACGCGGATGCCGTCGAGCGGGCACGGCGCATCGGCGGTGAAATTTTCTGTCGGCAGGGTCATCGCGCGGCGCTGCGTTGTCGCTTCGGGTTCTCAATTCTAACATCTTTTGCAAAGAGCATTGCCCGCGGTGCAGACGCCTTCCCGCAGCGGCGGCGACGGCAACTTTTGGGGCAATCGTGCGACTGCGTCTGACGCGAAGAGCCGGCCCGGCGGCGAGAGGGCTGTCGCGTCTGGCATTCCCGGCGCTGTTGGCCTTGGCCGCCGGCGCCGCGAGCGGCGCTGCTTGCGCCGCGAACTGCAGCGGGCCGCAATCGGCGGAACTCCCGGTGCGGATATTGCGCAACATGCCGCTGGTCGAGATCGCGATCGACGGCAAGCAGGCGACGCTGCTGCTCGATACCGGCTCCGAGGATACGGTGCTCGACCCCGGCGCGGCGGCGCGGCTCGGCCTCGTCGGGCATTACGAATATCCGCGCCGCATCGGTGCGCTCGGCGGCGCCGTCGCCTCCGGCGTCGCGCTGACGCACCATTTTGCCGCCGGCCCGCTCGACGTGCCGGATTTTCGTGTCATGATCGGCAAGGTGGCGCTGCCCGATCTCGAAGGCGTCCGGCCGGACGGGCTGCTCGGCGCCGATTTTCTCGGGAATTTCGCGGTCGATCTCGAACTGCCGGACGCGCGGCTGCGGCTCTACCGGCCGGAATGCCTCGCCGCCGAGCCGGCCTGGCCGCCGCCCTTTGCCAGGATCGCCGCGAACCGCTCGTTGCACGACCATCTGTTCTTCCAGGTCAGGCTCGACGGCAAGCGGCTCTACGCCTTCCTCGATACCGGCGCGCAGCGCTCGGTCGTTGATCGCGAAGCGGTGCTGAAGGCCGGGGTCATGCCGGCGGTGCTCGCCCGGGCGCCAGCGGCGATGTTGCGCGGCGCGACGGCGGCGACGATCGCCGCGCCGCTGCACCGCTTTGCGCGGCTCGAGGTCGGCGGCACCACCATCGCCGACCCGGTGCTGGGCGTCGCGCCGCTCAACCTGATCGATGCCGACATCATCCTCGGCGAGGATTTTATCGCGACCCGCCGCATCTGGCTGTCCTACGCGCCGCCGGAGATTTTCATCGGCGGCCCGTAGCCCGGCCTCATTGCGGCCCGCATTGAAGATCGGCACGGCGCAGCCGGTACATCTCCGTTCTCCTGCCGTCGGGCCCGACGGCGCGCCCGATTTGCGCCCGCCGCGTGACCAAGCGGGCGCGCCTGCCGCTATCCGACGCAATCGAGTAGAGTTCCCGGCAGCGCATCCTGAAAATGGAGCATCCAGCCGTGCAGATCAGCCGCGACCGCATCTTGACCACGCATGTCGGCAGCCTGCCGCGGCCGCCCGATCTTCTGGCCTTGCTGACGGCGCGCGAGCGCGGCGAGGTGATCGATGAGGCGGCGTTCGCGGCCCGTCTCGCCGCCGCAGTGCGGGAGATTGTCGCGCAACAGGTCGCGGCCGGCATCGACATCGTCTGCGACGGCGAGCAGAGCAAGATCTCCTACACGTTCTACGTGCGTCACCGGCTGTCCGGTATTGCCGCCGCTTCGGGCGGCGTCCTCGACCGGCCGCCGCCGACCGCTTCGCACCGCGACATCCTCGACCACCCGGATTTCACCGAACGGCTCCATCAGATGCGTGGCGGCGCGTCGTGGTTTACCGCCGCCGCGGTGCCGTACTGCACCGGGCCGGTCGCATACCGCGACCGCAGCCCGCTCGACCGCGATCTCGTCAACCTCAAGGCCGCATGCGACGCGGCCCACCCGCTTGAGGCGTTCGTGCCGGCCGCCTCGCCGGGCGTGCTGACCAAGTTTGTCCCCGACCGCCATTACCACAACGAAGACGCCTATGTCGCCGCGCTGGCCGACGCGCTCGCCGTCGAATACGAGGCGATCGTCGCGGCCGGGTTCGTCTTGCAGATCGACGCGCCCGATCTGGGATCCGCCCGTCACAACCAGTACCAGCATCTCTCGGACGCCGAATTCCTGCGCGTTGCCGAGCGCAACATCGCCGCGCTCAACCACGCGACCCGCAACATCGCGCCGGAAGCCATGCGCATGCACATCTGCTGGGGCAATTACGAGGGGCCGCATACACGCGACATTCCGCTCGCCGCGATCCTCCCGGTCGCGCTCAGGGCGCGTCCCGCCGGCCTGCAATTCGAGGCCGCCAACCCGCGCCACGCGCACGAATGGGAAGATCTGCGGAGCGCCAAAATCCCGGACGACAAAATCCTGATGCCGGGCTGCCTCGATTCGACGACCAATTTTGTCGAGCACCCGCGCCTCATCGCACAGCGCATCTGCAACGTTGCCAAGATCGTCGGCCGCGAGCGCGTGATCGCCGGCGCCGATTGCGGCTTTGCGACCTTTGCGGCGCAGCAGAACCCGGTCGTGCCGTCGATCGTGTGGGCAAAGCTTGCGGCGCTCGCCGAGGGCGCCGGCATCGCCTCCGGCCGCCTGTGGGGAAGCGGCGCGGCGGCTTGAGCGCTCTCAACAATGGCCGCGGCCAAAACCGCGGCGCAGATCGGCCAGCGCGCCACTCTCCGTCGTTGCCCGCCAAAAGCACGCGTAGTCCGGGGTCGTGCGCAATTCGCGGTCGGCGAAGGCCAATTGCGTGTCGAGCGGCGGGCAGCCGCGGCCGCCGGCAAAGCGATACAGACGCCGCAGCCGGCCGCCGCCCCATTGGTAGAGAAAACGCAAGCCCTCAGTGCCTGTCGCGCAGGGCCGATAGCCGCTCTCGATCCTCGCCTGCTCGGCCAGCGCCTCGGCCTGATAGCGGCGATAACCGGCGGCGGCAAACCATCGGATGATCTCGTCCCGCACCCCGGCCGGGGTCGCGAGCAGCGGAGATTCCGGCGTCGGCGGCGGCAGCGGGAATTCCGGTGTCGCCACGATCGGAAATTCCGGCGGTTTGCCGGCGCAGGCAGACAGCGCGAGCAGTGCCGCGAGCGACATCGCCGCCGCGGCGCCGGTCCGTGCACGCCGCATCACCGCGGCCGCTTCATCCGGCACCCCATCGCGGCGGCGGGATCGCGGCGGCGGCGGGCGTTATCGGCGGCGCAAGATCAGCCGAGATCGGCCGGCTTGTCGCACGGCACCGTGCCGATTTCGCCCGGGGTCGAGACCTCGATGATCTCGAAATCGTCCGACGTGCGCAGCTCGTTGTGTTTCAGGCCGCCGGGGATGAACACCGAATCGCCCTTCTCGCAGCGCAGCGTCTCGCCGGTCTCGAATTCCAGTTCGACCCACCCCTGCAGCACATAGACAAACTGGCTTTCGCACACGTGATAGTGCCAGCCGGTCGGCTCGGTCATGCCGGTCCTGGCCTTGGTGACCTGGGCGCGCATCGCGCCGCCGCTGGCATCCTTGGCGCCGAGATCGCGATAGGTGAAGAAATCGCGCCGGCCGGACACCATGATCGGCTGCTTCGCGGTCGTATAGCCGAGCTTCGTCCCCGCCTTCTGGCTGAACGTCGCGATGTCGTCGGGCATCGAAAACCTCCTCGCTTGCATTTTGCGGCATCGTAAGAGAGCGCGGGCCGCCAAGCAAGGCGGGGTTCAACCGGCGCCGCGGCTCAACTCATAGAGCGCGATCGCGGCGGCGTTCGACACGTTGAGGCTCGGCTGTTCGGGCCGTGTCGGCAGGCGGGCGAGCCAGTCGCATTCCTCGCGCACGAGGCGGCGCAGCCCGCCGCCCTCGGCGCCCAGCACGAGCGCGACGCGCGGTCCCGGATCGAGCGCGGCGAGCGGCCCCGGCGCCGCGGCATCGAGACCGCAGCACCAGAACCCCGCCGCCTTCAGCCGCTCGAGCGTGCGCGCGAGGTTGGTCGCGCGCACCAGCGGCACCTGCTCGAGCGCACCCGAGGCGGCCTTGGCGAGAACGCCGGTCGCCGGCGGCGCGCCATGCTCGGCAACGACGACCGCGGCGGCGCCGAAGGCCGCGGCCGAGCGCAGCACCGCACCGACATTGTGCGGGTCGCCGACCCGATCGAGCACGACAATCACCGCGCGGCCCGGCTGCAAGGCGGCGCCTCGCAGCACATCGTCGAGGTCGGGCGGCGCCAGCGTCTCGACAGCAAGCGCCCAGCCCTGATGTACCGCACCCTCGGGCAGCAGCCGGTTCAGCGCGGCGCGGTCGACGACCTCGATCGGCGCGCCGTCCCCGATGCGAACCGCCTTCGCCGCGATTGACTGCGCCTCCGCGCTCGCGCGTTCGTCGCCCAGCACGACCAGCCGATGCCAGCGCCGGTGCGGATTGGCGAGCGCCGCCGCCACCGCATGTCGTCCCCACAGCCAATTCTCGCGGCGCCCGCCAGCCGGGTGCGCGCGCTGCGGCGGCGCTCCCGGCGGCGATGGTTTCGCTCTTCGCACGGCAATCCTCAGCAGGTTGACAAGCCGCGACGATGCCCCTATCTAGCCGCCTCCGCTTCCCCCGTCGGCGCAAGATCAGGGCGGCTTTGCGACAAGCGGAGGGGTGGCCGAGTGGTTAAAGGCAGCAGACTGTAAATCTGCCGGCGGACGCCTACGTAGGTTCGAATCCTACCCCCTCCACCATTACCTGCGATATTAGCTTAATGGAACATAGGAACGATATCGTGACCTATTTTCGAGAATGACACAGTGGGAATTATGGTGCCGGCTGGGTGGATCGAACACACGACCCACCGCTTATTACAAGGCGCCTGTCCGCCTATCGCGGTGCAATTGACACGAATGTCAACATCAGTCCTGTTAAACGCGCGGCACTGACGCTACAATCGGCCGCCGCTGCGGCACGATGCTGGGAGCCCTTCATGTCGACAAGCTATCGCTATGCGCTGCCGGTCGAACAGAGCGAGTGGAAATTCGACGGCCATACCGATGTCTGCTTTACGTGGGAATACGACGAGAACCGCGACAGCCTGTTGCAGCTCTACGCCAAGGGCAAGAAGCAGCAATGGGACGCCGCCGAGCGCATCGACTGGTCGCAGGACCTCGATCCGGAAAACCCGATGCTGCTTGACGACCGGGTCATCCCGATTTTCGGCTCCGACATCTGGAACCGCATGACCGAGGCCGAGCGGCGGCGCCTCAGGCATCATCAGCAGGCCTCGCAGATTTCGCAATTCATGCACGGCGAACAGGGTGCGTTGATCGCCACCGCGAAGATCGTGCAGACCGTGCCCGACCTCGATTCGAAGTTCTATGCGGCGACCCAGGTCATGGACGAGGCACGCCACGTCGAGGCCTATACGCGGCTGCTGCACGAGAAATTCGAGCTGGCCTACCCGATCACCCCCGGCCTGAAGTCGCTCCTCGAAAGCGGCCTCAGCGACAACCGCTGGGACATGACCTATCTGACGATGCAGATCCTGATCGAGGGTCTGGCGCTGGCGGCGTTTCAGCGGCTGCGCGACCAGTCGAAAAACCCGCTCGCCGCCGCGGTCAACGCCTATGTCATGCAGGACGAGGCGCGGCACGTCGCGTTCGGGCGGCTGGCGCTGCGCGACTATTACCCGCAATTGTCGGACGCCGAGCGCGCCGAGCGCGAGGAATTCACGGTGCAGGCGTGCTGGCACATGCGCGACCGCTTCAACCAGCGCGAGGTGTTTGAGCGGCTTGGCCTGCCGATCAAGGAATGCATCGAGATTCTCGACCATTCGGAAGCGATGCAGATGTTCCGCAGCCGCATCTTCAGCCGCATCGTGCCGACCGTGCGCGATATCGGGCTGTGGAGCGCGAAGGTGCAGGACGCGTTCGCGGCGATGGGCGCGATCGACTTCGCCAGCGCCGACGCCGCGGCAATGCTGGAGAACGACGCCCGCGTCGCCGAGGAATTCGACGCGAAGACGCGGCTCAAGGACGCCGACGCCGCCGCGAGATAACATCGCCGCGGAGGCCGTCGGCTTGCAGGTCATGCTCCTTGGCGTTACATGTAGCGCCGAGGAGTGAAAATCATGTCCGAAGCGACATCTCGCGCTCAGCGGGTCGCCCGCCGCCGCGCCAAGTTGCGGGCTGCCGGATTGCGGCCTGTGCAGCTCTGGGTGCCCGATACCCGCGACCCGCAATTCATCGAGGAATGCCGGCGGCAATCGCGGCTGCTGCGCGAGCGCGACACGGCTGCCACTCAAGCCGAAGACGAGGCTTGGTACGCGGCATCCGCGGAGGCACTGCGGGATGAGGAGGGGTGACGTCGTCACCGTCGCGTTACCCGGCGATTACGGGAAACCGCGGCCCGCTCTGATCATCCAGTCCGATCTCTTCGAGACCACAGCGATCACGTTGCTGCCGATCACCAGCCATCTCGAAGATCTGCCATTGCTGCGAGTCGGCATAGGTCCCGAGGCCGGCTTGCAACAGGCGTCGCAGATCCAGGTTGACAAGCCGCAGACGCCTCGGCGCGGGCGGATCGGTCGCGTGATTGGCCGCGCCGATGAAACAACCATGCGGGCGGTAAACCGCGCGCTGATCGTGTTTATCGGGCTGGCCTGATTGACGATTTGGAATGAGGCGCATCACCGCCGCTTGCCGCCCGCGCCGCTCTTTGACAGCATGCGCGGGCCGCGGTGTTGAGCACCGATGGCGCAGACAGATCGCAGAGGTGGGGACGCATGAGGCACGCCGGTCCGGACGCGCTGGCGGAACTGGCCGATCTGCTGGCGGGGGTGCGGGCGCGCGGCGGCCTGCGGGAACCGCGCGCCGGCGTGTTCTACCGCAGAGGCCGGGCGTGGCTGCATTTTCACGAAGACCCGGCCGGCCTTTTTGCCGATCTTCGGGTCGGCGACGAATGGCAGCGCTTTCGCGTTTCCGAGCCGCCGGAGCGCGCCGCACTGCTGTCGGCACTCGACGATGCAATCGCGCCGAGGCCGGAGCATGGCTGAAACCGTCGCGCGGTCTGGTATAATCGCGCGGCGACAGCTTGCAGAGGGGTCGATGCCGCAAACAGAATCGCCGCTGGCGATTTACCAGGCCCATCTCGACAAGGGCGAACTGGCCTACCAATGGAGCCCGACGGCGGAGCGTGCGGTATTCTACCCGCGCGTCGTGTGCCCGTTCACCGGCTCCTCCGCCTTGGAATGGCGCGTCGCCTCGGGCCTCGGCACGGTCTATGCGACGACCGTCACGCATCCGCCGCAGGGCGAACCCTATAACGTCGCGCTGATCGACTGCGACGAAGGCTTCCGGCTGATGAGCCGGGTCGAGGACATCGACCCGATGGCGGTAAAGATCGGCCTGCGCGTCAGCTTCCGCGTCTGCCGGCCCACTGGAGACAACGCCGGCGACGAAGCGCCTTATCCGGTGTTCGTGCCGGCGGATCCCGAATGATGAGTGGCCTTCTGCGCGGCGCAGCGGCGATCGTCGGCGCCGCCGAATCGGATCTCGGCCAGGTCGCCGAGGGTCTCAATCCGATCGACCTGATGGCGCAGGGGACGGCGCGCGCGCTCGACGATTGCGGCCTCACCCTCGGAGACGTCGACGGGCTGTTCTGCGCCGCGACGCAGGCCCGCACCTCCGGCCTGTCGTTCGCCGAATATCTCGGCATCTCGCCGGCCTATATCGACACGACGATCCTCGGCGGTTCGTCGTTCGAGTTTCATGTCGCGCATGCCGCGGCGGCCTTGCAACTCGGGTTGTGCCGGGTCGCGGTCGTCGCCTACGGCTCGACGCAGCGCACGGTCGGCCGCCGCCAGGCGTCGGTGCGCGAAGTCAACCCCTACGAGACGCCGTTTCGCCCGTTCCTGCCGTCGACTGCCTATGCGCTCGCCGCCTCGCGCCACATGCACCAGTTCGGCACGACGCGCGAGGAATTGGCCGAGGTCGCGGTCGCGGCGCGGCAATGGGCGCTGCTCAACCCGGCGGCCTGGGAAAAGAAGCCGCTGACGATCGACGAGGTGCTCGGCGCCCGCATGATCAGTTGGCCGTTCACGGTGCGCGACATCTGTCTCGTGACCGACGGCGGCGGCGCCATCGTCATGACCGCGGCGGAGCGCGCCAAGGATTTAAAAAAGCCGCCGGTTTATGTGCTCGGCTGCGGCTCGGCGATTACCCACGCCAACATCTCCGGCATGCCCGACCTGACCCGGACCGGCGCGCTCGAATCGGGCCGGCAGGCGTACGAGATGGCCGGTCTCGCACCCGGCGAGATCGATGTCGTCGAGCTCTACGACGCGTTCACGATCAACCCGATCCTGTTTCTTGAAGACCTTGGCTTCTGTCCGAAGGGCGAAGGCGGCCGGTTTGTCGCCGGCGGCCGCATCGCGCCGGGCGGCGGCCTGCCGGTCAACACCAACGGCGGCGGCCTCAGCTATTGCCATCCCGGCATGTACGGCCTGCTCTTGCTGATCGAG
>DATJUL010000168.1:0-8327 GCA_035502295.1 Allostellaceae bacterium
AGCGCGCGGCCGGAATGGGCGCCGCCGCCGACCGAAACCCGGTCGGTGTCGCCGGTCACCAGCCGCACGCAATCGTAGGGCACGCCGAGAAATTCGCCGATCAATTGGGCAAAGCTCGTCTCGTGCCCCTGGCCCTGCGACACGGTGCCGATCACGACCTCGACCGCACCCTCCGGCAAGACCGTGACCTCGGCCTTTTCGCGCGGCGCGCCGGTCGCCGTATCAACGTAATTGGCGACTCCGATGCCGCGCCAGCGGCCGCGCGCCCGCGCCTCGCCGCGGCGGGCCGCAAAGCCCTGCCAATCGGCCAATTCCAGGACGCGCTCCATGACCCGGTGATAGGCGCCGCTGTCGTAGACCATGCCGAACGGGTTGGTGTACGGCATCATCCTCTCGGGCACGAGGTTCCGGCGGCGCAACTCGATGCGGTCGATGCCGGTCTGTTGCGCCGCCAGATCGATGAGCCGCTCCATGACGAAGATGACCTCGGGCCGGCCGGAACTGCGATAGGGCCGCGTCGGCGCGGTGTTGGTCAACGCGGCGCGCGCGCGGAAATGCACATTCGGTACGTGATAGATGCTCGACATGATCTCGACCCCCTTGTTGAGGGAGCCGAAGGCCAGGGCGTAGGCGCCCTGGTTGACGAGATTGGAGCCGCGCATCGCGAGGAAATTGCCGTCGCGGTCGAGCGCCAGTTCGGCGGTGACCGCGAGATCGCGCGCCTGATGGTCGGCCTGGAAATATTCGCTGCGGTCGCCGGTCCATTTGACCGGCCGGCCGACCCGCCGAGAGGCCCAACAGACGATCGCGAATTCCGGGTTGAAGCCGCCGCGCGTGCCGAAATTGCCGCCGATATCCTGCATCACGACACGCGCCTGCTCGGTCGGCACACCGAGCACGAGCGCCAGGTCGCGCCGCGGGCTGACTGCGCCGCCGGCGCCGGCATAGAGCGTGTAGCGGCCGGTTTCCGGATCGAATTGGCCGAGCGCGGCACGCGGCTCCATCGGCACGCCGGCGATGCGCTGCACCCAGGTCGCGAAATGCACGACATGCGCGGCGCCGGCAAAGGCGGCCTCGGTCGCGGCCCGATCGCCGACCTCGCCGTCGAGGATCACATTCGGGACATCGCGGCGGGCGCGCGGCGCGCCGGGATCGGCGGCGACCAGCGCATGGCTGACCGCCGGCAGGACCTCGTAATCGACCGCGATTCGCTCGGCGGCATCCTTCGCGGCCGCGACGCTGTCGGCGATGACGGCGGCGACGATTTCGCCGACATGGCAGACTTCCGGCCAGACGATCGCCGCCTGTTGCGGCCGCACGACCGGCGAGCCGTCCTTGTTCTTGATGCTGATATCGGCCGGATGGGTGTTGGCGATGTTGGGCAGCGGCTTGATGCCGTCGGCGACCAGGTCTGCGCCGGTCAGCACAGCGAAGACGCCGGGTGCTGCCCTCGCCGACGCCGTGTCGATCGCGCGGATCAGCGCATGCGCATGCGGCGCCCGCAGCATGACGGCGTAGGCCTGGCCGGGCAGCGCCACATCGTCGCTGTAGCGCCCCTGGCCGGTCAAGAGGCGCAGATCCTCGCGCCGCCGCACCTTCTGCCCGATCCCGGTTCCGCCTGGCCCGCCGTCCATCCCGCCTCCGTCGCCTGCCGCACCCATTCTACACGATCGGTGCGCCGCGCAAGCACGCCTGAGCAATATGGTCTCGGTCGTCCTGTCGCGCTAAGCTGCATGCGGCGCGACGGCCGAGCCGGCCGCGATCGGCGCCGGAATTTTCGGCGTGCATCGATGCGGCTGGCCGCTCTCACTGCTTCGCTCTTGTTCGCGATCGCGATCGTCGTGCCGGCGCGGGCGGCCTCGGTCGCGCTGGTCTTGGCGATCGATGTGTCGGGCAGCGTATCGCCCGGTCGCTACCATCTGCAGCATGACGGCATCGCCGGCGCGTTCGAGTCGGCGCCGCTGATCAAGGCGATCGACCATATGCCGGGCGGCATCGAGGCGCTGGTGCTCGAATGGTCCGATCCCGACAAGATCGCGATCACGGTCGGCTGGACCCGCATCACCAACCGCGCCAGCGCGTTGGCGTTTGCCGCCGCGGTGCGGGCGACGCATCGCACCTCCAGCGGGTTGACCGCGATCGGCTCGGCGATGCTGGCGGCCGGCGCCGCCTTCGAGCACATGCCCGAACCGGCGCATCGCCGCATCATCGACGTCTCCGGCGACGGCTCGGCCAATTTCGGCACGCCGCCCTCCGAGGCACGCGATGCGCTCGTCAAGCGCGGCATCACGATCAACGGGCTGGCGATCCTGACCGAGGAGCCGGACCTCGACGATTATTACCGCAAGAATGTGATCGGCGGTCCGGGGGCGTTCGTGCTCGTGGCGCGCGACATGAGCGTCTTCGCGGCGGCCATCCAAAGCAAATTGGTGACCGAGGTCGCCGGCCTCCCGCCGGCGACGCAGGATCGGCCGGGCGCGGGTCGCTGGTCGATGGGAGGGCGACGTGGCTGATCTTGCCAAGCTGTTGGTTCTGGTCGGCGCGGCGACGCCGCCGGGACGCCTCGCGGCGGCGATGTCCTGGGCCGCCGAGACGGCGCGCGCCGGCGGCGATGCCGCGGTCGATGTGCTCAACCTCGCCGAGGTGCCGATCGAGACCTGCGACGGGCGGCCGCTCGACCGCTACGGCACGGCGACGACGGGTGCCGTCGCGCGCATCGCCGCCGCCGGCGCGGTGCTGATCGCCGCGCCGGTCTACCGTGCGAGCTTTCCCGGCGTCCTGAAAAACCTGCTCGACATTGCACCGGTCGAGGCCTTGCAGCAGAAACCGGTCGGTATCGTGGCGATGGGCGGCTCGCCGCACCATTACCTCGCCGTCGATACCCAGTTGCGCGCCGTCTTGGCGTGGTTCGGGGCGCTGGTTGCGCCGACCGCGGTCTATTTGACCGGCGCCGATTTCACCGACGGGCAGCTTGCCTCGGAGAACGCCCGCCGCGACCTGGCGGCACTGGTGCGGGCGCTGGTTGCGCTGGCCCGCCGGCTCGACCCGGCCGAATTGGGGCCGCCGCCGCTCGCCGCCCGCTTTACGTGACCTCGAGCGGCCGGCTCAGGGGTTGACGACGCCCTCCGCCCCGACCAGCGCGAAATAGTCCGGGTCAAGAGTGCCGAACGCGAACGGCGCGACGGCCAGTGCGACCAGCAGCAGCCCGGCCAGCCAAGCCGGCACGGCGGCAGTCCGGGACTCCAGGCACAGGCGGCCGCGGCCCGACGCCGCCAGCAGGGTCGTCAAGCCCAGCGCCAGGATGCAGCACGGATCGAAATTTGCCAGCGCGGTCATCATGAGCAGCGATCCTCCGGGCGATTTCCCCGCATGATCGCCGGTTTATTGCGGCCCATGTGTGACGCCGCTCACAAAATCAAAAATTAACCGTAGGCCTGCGGCGGCGGGCCGAGCCTACGGCCGGCCGGTATGGGCGCGCACAAAGGCCGCGCCCTCGCGGATCGCCCGCCGCCCGGCATCGAGCTCGGGATGGAACAGGTGCCACACATGGATCATCTCCGGCCACACCTGAAGATCGACCCGCACATCGGCGGCGCCCGCCGCCTTCGCGAGGGCAAGCGCGTCGTCGAGCAATGTTTCGCAAGCGCCGACCTGGATCAAGAGCGGCGCGAGGCCGGTGAGATCGGCATGGATCGGCGAGGCGAGCGGCGCGCGGGGATCGGCCCCGGCGAGATAGAGCCGCGCCATGTCGCGAATGCCGTCCCGCTGCACGGTCGGATCGGCCGCGGCGCGGCTCGTCATCGTCTCGCCGCTTGCCTCCATGTCGACCCACGGTGAGATGCACCAGCCGCAACCGGGCTGCGGCAGACCGGCATCGCGGATTGCCGCCATCGCGGCGACGACAAGCCCGCCGCCGGCGCTGTCGCCGGCGATCGCGATGCGCCCCGGACTGAGGCCGCGATCGAGCAGATAGCGGTAAGCGGCGATGGAATCCTCGATCGGCGCCGGGAACGGGTGTTCGGGCGCCAGGCGGTAATCGAGCGCCAGCGCCCAGCATCCGGCGGCACGGCCGGCCGCGGCGACGAGATGGCGGTGGCTGTCGAGCGAGCCGATCACATAGCCGCCGCCGTGCAGGTATAACAGCGCCGCGTCCTTCGCGTCGCCGGCGGTCCAGGTCCACTCGGCGCGCACGCCGCCCGCCGTCACCGGCTCGACCTTGACGTCGGCCGGCAGGCCGTAAGCCAGCCCGCGCGCATCGATGTCGCGGCGGCGCTGCCGGTAATCGGGCGAGCGCGGCCGGCTCGCGAGCTTCGCCCGCAGCGCAACGATTTCCGCATCGGCCATGATCTGTCCTCCTATCGCACGACGCTGCCGCGCCTGAATTACATCAGTTGTCCGCCCGCCTCGCCTGGATCGCGCGCCAGACGCGCTCCGGGGTGGCCGGCATTACGATGTGGGCGACGCCGAATTCGGACAGCGCATCGACGATCGCGTTGATGACGACGGCAAGCGCCGGCGTCGTGCCGCCCTCGCCGCCGGAGCGCACGCCGAGCCGGTTGGTCGGCGACGGCACCTCGCTGAGCGCCGTCCTGAAGGCCGGCAGCGTGTCGGCGCGCGGCATCGCGTAATCCATGAAGCTCGCCGCAAGCAGCTGGCCGGTATCGCGGTCGTAGCGGCATTCTTCGAACAGCGCCTGGCCGACGCCCTGGGCGATGCCGCCATGCGTCTGGCCGTGCAGGATCATCGGGTTGACGGCGCGGCCGACGTCGTCGACCGCCGTATGCGCGACGATCTCGACGGCGCCGGTCTCGGGATCGACCTCGACCTCGCAGACCTGCGTGCCATAGGGAAAGCTGGCGACCGGCAGGGTCTGGTCGGAGGTTGCGGCGAGCCGCCCTTGCAGTTCGACCGGCAGATTGCCGCGCTCGGCCGTTGCGGCGACCTCGAACAGGCCGATCACGCGGTCGGTGCCGGCGACGCGGAAGCGGCCCACGGCAAATTCGATGTCGGCGACATTTGCCTCGAACAGGTGGCCGGCGATGCGGCGGCCCTTGTCGATGATGTCGTCGGTCGCCTGGCCGATGACCGACACCGCCATCTTCATCGAGCGGCCGGAATGCGAGCCGCCGCCGGCCGCGACGCGCGCCGTGTCGTGCGCGACGTAATCGATCGCGTCGAACGGCACGCCGAGCCATTCCGCGACGAGCTGCGCAAAGCTCGTCTCGTGTCCCTGGCCCGACGACATCGTGCCCATGACGAGTTCGACGCGGCCCGCGGGCGACACCGTCACCTCGGCGCGTTCGCGCGGCGCTCCCGACGTGATCTCGACATAATTGGCGACGCCGATGCCGCGCCATCGGCCGCGCCGCTTCGCCGCGGCGCGCCGCATCGGAAACCCGGCCCAATCGGCCAGCGCCAGCGCGGTCTCCATTGCGCCCTGGTAATCGCCGCTGTCATAGGTGAGGCCGAGCGGGTTCGTGTACGGCTGCGATGCGGCCGGAACGAGGTTGCGGCGGCGCAATTCGACCGGATCGAGAGCGAGCTTGTCGGCGGCAAGGTCGATCAAGCGCTCGACGACGAACATGATTTCGGGCCGGCCGGCGCTGCGGTAGGGCGTCGTCGCGACGGTATTGGTGACGGCGGCGGTGCCGCGGACATAGCCGGCCGGGATGGCGTAGGCCCCCGACATCAGCCCCATGCCCTTCTGCAGCGATACAAAGGCGGCGGCCTGGGCGCCGAGGTTGCTGAGGTTGCTGCCGCGCACGGCGAGGAACCTGCCATCGGCGTCGAGCGCCAGCGCGGCCGACACCTCGAGGTCGCGGCCCTGGTAATCGGCGGCGAAATCCTCGCTGCGCTCGCAGGTCCATTTGACCGGCCGGCCGCAGCGCCGCGCCGCCCACGGCAGGAGCGCATATTCCGGATAGAAGAAGTTGCGCGTGCCGAAATTGCCGCCCATGTCGCCGCACCGGACGCGCACCTTCTCGGGCGCGACGCCAAGCAGCCGCGCCAGGTCGTCGCGCAACCCGGCGACGCCGCGGCCGGTGCCGGTGTGGAGCGTATAGCCGCTCGCCGCGTCGTATTCGGCGATAGTCGTGCGCGGCTCCATCGGCACACCGGTCACGCGCTGAACCCACGTGTCGAGCCGCACGACATGCGCGGCCCGCGCGAAGGCCGCGTCGGTCGCCGCCGCATCGCCGGCCTCGACGTCGAGGCAGAGATTGCCCGGCGCCGCGTCCCACAGCAGCGGCGCGCCGGGCCGCAGCGCGTCGGCGGCGCGGGCGACCGCCGGCAGCGGCTCGTACTCCACGCCGACGAGTTCGGCGGCATCCTTCGCTCGCGCAATCGTTGCGGCGACGATAAGCGCGACCGGCTCGCCGACAAACCGCACTCGGTCGGCGGGCATCGGCCAGTGCGGCGTCGCAATCGGCGCCACCGCACGCACCCGCGGCACGAGGTCGGGCGGGCGGCTGAGGCCCGGATTGTGCGCGATCGGCTTGAGGCCGTCGGCGCGGTAATCGGCCCCGGTCAGCACCGCGAGGACGCCCGGCGCCGCCCGCGCCGCCGCCGTGTCGATCGACAGGATGCGCGCATGCGCATGCGGCGAGCGCACAAACACCGCGTGCACGAGGCCGGCCGGCGCCAGGTCGTCAACGAACGCGCCGCTTCCGGTCAGCAGGCGCAGATCCTCCTTGCGCCGGACCGGCTGCCCGATGCCGACAGCCCCGTTTGCCGATCCCGCCATCGGCGAATCTCCCGCTGCGATCCGGATTGTCGACAGCCATCATAGCGCGCGATTGCGGCGATTTCAGCGGACTTGGCGATAACGCTCCGTTGCTGCCGACATTGATGTGACGTTCGGCAGCGCATATCTGGGACGCCATGATATCCACAAGATATCTCCGAGGGACGTCATGTCTGAAGGAACCGTCGGTCGCTGGGGCAAAAGTCTCGCCGTAAGGCTGCCGGGCGACATCGCGCAATCCGCCGGCATCGCAGAGGGGGCGCGGGTGCGGATTGCCGCCGAAGCGGGCGTCATCGTCATCCGCCGCGCCGCGCCGCGATACACGCTGGAGGAGCTGTTTCGCGGCAGAAGCCCTGAGGAATGGCACCGGCTCTACGCGGAGGCATTCGATTGGGGCCCCGATATCGGCCGGGAGATCGTCGAGGAATGAGGACCCGTACCTATGTGCCGCATGTCGGCGATCTGGTGTGGACCGATTTCGATCCGACGCGCGGCCGCGAGCAGGCCGGCCGCCGGCCGGCCCTCGTCGTGTCCGCTCGCACCCTCACGGCGAATACCGGCCTCGCCGTCGTCTGCCCGATCACGTCGCGCATACGACCGTTCCCGACCAGCGTCGTGCTGCCGACCGGATTGCCCGTCGCCGGCGAGATTTTGATCAGCCATATCCGCAGCATCGACACTGACGCCCGGCCGCTGCGCTATGCCGGCGCCGCCGTTCCGGTCGAAACCGCACAGCTTGTCCGGGCAAAACTCGACGCCGTGATCACAATCTGAAACGCTGGCGCAGCCCGCCGCCGCGGTTTGCGATTGCCTCGCTGCGCGCGCGATGCCAGCATCAAACCCTGGCGATGCGAGCGGCTGGAGAGCGAACGATGGAACTGGGCGCGTCGATCTTTTTCACCGATTATTCGATCACCCCGGGCGAATTGGCCACCGCGCTCGAGGAGCGCGGCTTCGACTCGGTCTGGGCGGCCGAGCATTCGCACATCCCGGTGCCGCGCCGGACGCGCGCCGACCAGGATTTGGGACGCCGCTATTACGACGTGATGGACCCGTTCGTCAGCCTGACCGCCGCGGCCTGCGTCACCAAGCGGTTGAAGCTGGCGACCGGCATCTGCCTCGTGATTCAGCGCGACACGATCCAGACCGCAAAATCGGTCGCCTCGCTCGACCAGATTTCCGGCGGGCGGTTCCTCTTCGGCATCGGCGGCGGCTGGAACCAGGAGGAAATCGAGAACCACGGCACCGTGTTTGCGACACGCATGCAGAAGATGCGCGAGCAGATCGAGGCAATGAAGGCGATCTGGACCGAGGAGACGCCGCAATACCACGGCGACATCGTCAAGTTCGACACGATCCAGACCTGGCCGAAGCCGGCCCACAAGCCCTACCCGCCGGTCATTCTCGGCGGCGCCTTTCCGTGGGCGGCGCGGCGCGCGGTGCGCTACGGCGACGGCTGGTATCCCAACGCCGGCAGCGGCAACCCGGAGGAATACATTCCGGCCTTCCGCAAGATGGCGGCGGAGGCCGGGCGCGACCCGAAATCGCTGTCATTGCGCCTCGGCGGCGCGCCCGACGATCTCGA
>DATJUL010000169.1:0-7001 GCA_035502295.1 Allostellaceae bacterium
ATTGTAAGGCCAGCGATGCCCGTTTTGTCGCAGGCAGGCTGGGATATTGCCGCCATCGCCGGGATAATCCGCCCGCCGGCGAGCCTTGTCGTCAAGGACTTGAGTCGGGTCGGGCGCCGCCGCGACATCTGCTTGTCAAATTGCCGGTCGCCGCGAGGCCGAAGATTCGGCGGCTCGCCGGCCGATCGTCATATCGGTCGGCGACGACTTAACCGCATTGCAATCATTGTGCGGTATTGCCTCGGGGCTGTGGAAATAATCCGTCCCGCTCAGTAGGGCGACATGTCGAAGATCTTGGTCATCGATGATGATCCGATGGTGCGGAAGGCGATTGGCCGCATCCTTGACCGCCGAGGATACGACGTCGTCATGGCCGGTGATGGCCGGCACGGGCTGAAGCTGTTCGAGAGCGAGCAGCCCGACCTGGTTATCACCGACATCATCATGCCGGAGCGGGAGGGCATCGAGACGATCCGCGCGATTCACAAAATCTGCCCGGGCGCAAAGATCATCGCGATCTCCGGCGGCGGGCGTGTCGGCAATGTCGATTTCCTGACGCTGGCGGCGAAGCTGGGCGCCCGAGAGATCATCGCCAAACCATTCGATCCATCGGAGCTGACAAGCAGCGTGTCGCGCTGCCTCGGCGGCGCGACGTAGCATGACGCCACGGATGATGCGCGCGGACCCGCCGTTGGCCGCCGGCGAAGCGCCGCTGACAGCCGAGCGCCGCGAACTGGAGGCCGAGATCGCACGCCGGCGGCACGCCGAGCTCGCGGCAAAAGAGGCGCGGGAGACGCTGCACGACGCGGTCGAAAGCATCTCAGAAGCGTTCGTCATCTTCGACCGCGACGACCGCTTCGTGCTGTGCAACGAAGCTTATCGCGCGCTCTATCGCGACAGCGCCGCCGCGCTGGTGCCCGGCACCAGCTTCGAGGCGATGCTGCGCCTCGGGATCGCGAACGGGCAGTACCCCGATGCCGTCGGCCGCGAAGAGGCGTGGATCGCCGACCAGCTGAGCCATCATCGCGAGCTCGGCGGCGCGGTTGAGCAGCATCTGTCGAGCGGCCGCCATCTGTTGATCGCCGAACGCCGCATGCGCGACGGCGGCACCGCCGGGTTGCGCATCGACATCACGCGGCTGAAGGAGAGCGAAATCCAGCTGCGCGAGCTTACCGAACGCCTCGAACGCATCCAGCAGATCGCCGGCGTCGGGAGCCTCGAAGTGGCGATCGACACCCTGTCCGTCACCTGGTCGCCGGCCGCCTGCGCGATCTTCGGGGTGGCTCCCACCGCCGTGGAACCGACGGTCGATTGTCTCCTCGGCTTCGTTCACCCGAACGACCTCGAACTGGTTGCCAAGGAGGGCGCGGCGGCCAGGGCTTCGGGCGTCCCCGCGCCGCCATTGGAATACCGGATCATTCGACCGGATGGCGCGGAGCGGGTCGTCTACCGTGACAATGCCGTGCTGCACGATGCGGGCGGGCGACCGGTCAGCCGCATCATCACCTTCAAGGACGTGACCGACCTCCGGGTCGTGGAAGCCCGATTGCGCGAGATGGTGGACAATCTCGACCGCGCGCAACGGCTGGCGCATGTCGGCAGCTTTACCCGCGATCGCTCCGGCGCGGCGCAGTGGTCGGCCGAGATGTACCGGATTTTCGGGGTCGATCCGCAGACCTTCAAACCGACCCGAGCCAATGTGATGCGGCAGATCGTGCCGGAGGACAGGCCCGCGGCGATGGCGGTCTATCGCCAGATCGCCCAGGGCATCAGCCCGGCGCCGCTCGAATACCGGTTGCGCCGGCCAAGTGGCGAGCTGCGCGTCGTTTACTTGTGCGTCGAGTTGATCCGCGATCGCGACGGTCGCGTCGCCGGCACCGGCGGCACGATCTGGGACATCACCGAGATGCGCCGCTCGGAAGGGCAGCTGCGCGAGATGATGGACAGCCTCGATCGGGCGCAGCGGCTGGCGCATATGGGCAGCTACACCCGCGACGTTGACGGCGACGGACGCTGGTCGGCCGAGGTGTATCGTATTTTCGGCGTCGATCCCGCGACGTTCACCCCCGACATGGAAAGCTTTCTCGCGATGGTCGTCCCGGAAGACCGGCCCAAGGTCGTCGCCGCCCATCGCCAGATGGAAGACGGAAGGTGTCCCGACTCGTTCGAATACCGCATTCGCCGGCCGAACGGCGAAATTCGCCATATTCATCGCATCGACGAATTGATCCGCGACCGCGACGGCGCGGTCACCGGCATGGGCGGCATGCTGTGGGACATCACCGAACTGCGCGCGGCCGAGGAGCGCCAGAAGGAGCTGGAACGCCAGCTGCTGCACTCGCAGAAGCTCGAAGCCCTCGGCCGCTTGGCGGGCGGCGTCGCGCACGACCTCAACAATACGCTGGTGCCGATCCTGTCGCTGGCAAAGCTGGCGCTCGAGGATTTGCGCGAAGGCGATCCGCTCTACGACGACATCGCGACGATCGTCAGCGCCAGCGAACGGGCGCGCGATCTTGTGAAACAGATTCTGGCATTCAGCCGCAAGCAGGACATCCAGAAACGCCGGATCGATCCGGCGGACGTGCTGCGCGAGGCATTGCACATGCTGCGGGCCACCCTGCCGCCGAACATCGCTTTCATCGAACGGATCGAACCCGTCCCGCCGATTTTTGCCGATGCCGGACAACTGCAGCAGGTCGTCGTCAACCTCGTCACCAACGCGGCTCAGGCGATCGGCACCGCACGCGCGTCGATCAGCGTCGACTTGTCGGCCGAGGCGACGGCGGACGTGGCCGGGCGCCGCAGCGGCGTCGTCCGGCTGCGCATCGCGGACACCGGCTGCGGCATGGCAAAAGCCGTGCTCGACCGGATTTTCGAGCCGTTCTTCACGACCAAACCGGTCGGCGAGGGGACCGGCCTCGGCTTGTCGGTCGTGCACGGCATCGTCGCCGGCCACGGCGGCGCAATCGATGCCGAAAGCCAGCCGGGAAAAGGCACCGCGTTCACGATCCGGCTGCCGATCGCCGAGGCGGCGCCGGCGAGCCTCGGCGCCGCGGCATGACGGCATTGCGGAGCACAGCGCGGGTGAAGACAATCCTCGTCATCGACGACGATCCGCTGGTGCGGCGCACGATCCAGCGCATCCTGCAGAAGCGCGGCTACGGCGTGCAGCTGGCGGCAGACGGGCTGCAAGGTCTGCGCACGTTCCGATCGAAACTGCCGGATCTGATCATCACCGACATCGTGATGCCGCCGCCCGACGGTCTTGAGACGATCCGGGCGCTGCGCGCCTCCTCGGCGACGACCAAAATCATCGCCATCTCCGGCGGCAACCGCGCCTCGCGCGGCGATCTCTTGGCCGCCGCCCTGGCGCTCGGCGCCAGCGCCGCGATCCTCAAACCGTTTGCGCCGGAGGAATTGCTGTCGACAGTAAACGAAAATCTCTCCGCGGCCGAAATGCGCGCCGGGCTCGGCCCGTGAGATAGTTCCCTTACGCCTGCAGCAACGCCGCCATGATGCGGTCGCGGGTCATCGGCAGGTCGCGGATGCGGGTGCCGAGCGCCTGCGCGACGGCGTTGCCGATCGCCGCGACCGTGGGGCCACCGGCCGCCTCGCCGATACCGAGCGGCGGGTTGTCGGTATGCGGCTCGATCAGTTCGACGGCGATTTCCGGCACCTCGCTGAACTTGATGACCGGGTAGCCCTCCCAATCGCGCGACGCGATGCCGGCCTGGTCGAGCCGCACGCCTTCTTTCAACGCCCAGCTGATCCCCTGCACGATGCCGCCTTCGAGCTGGTTCCGGGCGCCGTCGGGGCTGACCGCCATGCCGGCATCGGCGGCGCACCACACTCTGCTCACCCGCACGGTTTCATCGACCTCGACCGCGGCGACGACGGCGCAATAGGCGGCCATGTTCTTATATTGCGCGAAACCGATGCCTTTCCCCCTCACCCTGCCCTCTCCCCCGTCGGGGGAGCGCGTTAAATCAGACCGGCCGCTCATCGCCGCGACCTTCTCGATGACGGCGCGGGCGCGCGGGTCGGACAGCAGCGACAGGCGGTAGGCGACCGGATCCTCGCCGGCCGCAGCGGCCAGTTCGTCGACGAACGATTCGATCGCAAACACGTTGAGCGTCGCGCCGAGGCCGCGCAGCGCCGAGGTGCGCACCGGCGTCTCGGCGACGAGGTGATGCAGGATGCGCTTTCGGCCGAAATCATAGAGCGGCATGCCGTTGCGCGTGCCGGCGCCGGGCGGGCCGACCGATTCTTCGGCCGCCGGTGGCGGCGGCGGATCGGGCAACGCCTCGGCGGCGAGCAGGTGGCCGCCGGCGGGCGGCCGGCCGACATGACGGCCGCTCCAGATTTCGGTCGTCCAGTCGGAGGGGCGGCCGGCCGCATCGAGCGCCGCCTCGACCGACACGACCATCGACGGGCTGACCGGCTCCCAGCCGAATTCCTCCTCACGCCGCCAGCGCACGCGCACCGGCGCACCCGGAAGCAGCAGCGCGATCGCGGCCGCATCGGCCGCCGCATCGTCGGCGCCGTTGTGGCCGTAGCAGCCCGGCCCCTGCGCGTGGTGCACGGTGATCGCCGCGGAATCGAGCTTCAAGGCGCGCGCCAGCGCCGCGCGCAGCGGAAAAACGCCCTGCGAATGGGTCCATACTTCGAGCCGGCCGTCGCGGTATTGCGCGAGGCCGCAGGACGGGCCGATCGAGGCGTGCGCGATGTGCATGCGGGTGAAGCTCGCCTCGCGCCGGGCGCCCGCCGATCCGACGGCGGGCGGCGCGCCGAGTGACTGGTCGATCGTCGGTTGCTGCAACAGCCAGCGCGCCTCTTCCTGCAGCGGGTTGATCGGCTCGACATTGTCCCACGTGACATGCATCGGCGCCGCACCGGCGGCCGCTTCGACGGCGGTCTCGTCGGCCCCGACGATCGCGACGAAATTGCCGCTGCGCACGATTTCTACGGTGCCTTTGGCGGCGCGGCGGATCGCGGCTTCGTCGATGCGGCCGAGCGTCGCGCCGCGGCGCGGCTGGCGGACGACGCGCGCGTGCCGCATCCCGGGCAGCGTCAGGTCATGGATGAAGGCCGGCTCTCCGAACACCTTGGCCGCGAGATCGACGCGCGGCGCGTTGGTGCCGATGACGCGCCGCTCGGCGGCCGTCTTCGGGCGGGCGCGGCCGGTGGCGGTGCGCACGAGATCGATGTCCGGCGCGAGCGACCAGTAATCGTGGCCGGTCGGCTGGCCTCGATGCAGGATCGCGCCGTCTTCGATCGCGAGTTCGGCGCTGACATGACCGGTCAGCGCCGCGACGCGGTCGAGAAACAAGGCGCGCGCTTCGGCCAGAGCCAGGCGCAGCACGACGGCGCCGAACTGGATCGACTGGCTGCCGGCGGTGTAGCCCTCGTTCGGCGTCAGCGTCGTGTCGCCGGTCGCGAGGCGGATGCGATGGGGCGCCACATCGAGCTCGTCGGCAGCGATCTGCCGCATCGCGGTCAGGACGCCCTGGCCGATCTCGACCCGTCCGGTCGCCACGTGCACGATGCCCGGCTCGGGAAACCCGACCCACTGGTCGAGACGCGGGTTGGCCGCCAGCATCGGCGGCAGCGCAGCGTCGCTCATCGCGCTCCTCCGCGCAGCGTCGCGGCGGCGCGTTCGACCGCGCGCAGGATGCGCGGGTGGCTGCCGCAGCGGCAGATATTGTCGTCGAGCGCCAGCGCGATGTCCCGACGGCTCGGTGTCGGGTTGTTGTCGAGCAGCGCCTTGGCCGAGACGATGATGCCGGCAAGGCAATAGCCGCATTGCCCGGCCTGCTCATCGAGAAAGGCCTGCTGCAACGGGTGCGGATTGTCGGGCGTGCCGATCCCCTCAATCGTCACGACTGACCGGCCGGCGACAGCCGACAGCGCCTTGCCGCAGGATTTCGCCGGCTGGCCGTCGAGCAGCACCATGCAGGTGCCGCATTGTTCGAGGCCGCAGCCGAATTTCGTGCCGACCAGGCCCAGATGATTGCGCAGGATATCGAGCAGCGGCGTGTCGCCGTCCGCCGCGACGCTGACCGCCCGCCCGTTCACGTTGAGAGAAAATGCCGCCATCCGTCGCCCCTTGTCACCTCGACCCCGAGATTGCTTCGCTTCTCTCGCAACGACACCGGAACCGCCGTCATTGCGAGGCGCGCAGCGACGAAGCAATCTCGCTCCGCGACGATCACAACGATTCCGATGTCATTCGTACACCCGGCGATAGAGGGCGATGATCTCGTCGCTCGAAGGGATGCGCGGGTTGTTTTGCGGCGAACCGGAGGCCAGGGCCTGCGCCGCCATGACCGGCAGGAGTTCGTCATAACGGACGCGGTCGATGCCGTAGGCGCGGGGGCTCGGCACCTGCAATTCGGCGTTCAGCGCGTGCAGTTCGTCCAAGAGCCGCGCGACGGCGCTCTGGCTCCCCTCGGCTTCCTCGGCGACGCCCATCGCGCGGGCGCAATCGGCATAGCGGTCGAGCGCCGCCGGCGCCGAGAACGCGGTGATCTCGGGCAACAGCATCGCGTTCGACAACCCGTGCGGCACATGGAAGAAGGCGCCGATCGGCCGGCTCATGCCGTGTACCAGTGCGACGCTGGCGTTGGAGAACGCCATGCCGGCGGTCGTCGCGCCGAGCATCATCGCCTCCCGCGCGGCGCGGTCGTCCGGCGCGGCGCAGGCGGTGCGGATGTGCCGCGCGATGAGGCCCATCGCGTTTTTCGCCAGCCCGTCGGTGTAGGGGTTGGCGCGCCGGCTGACATAGGCCTCGATCGCATGGGTCAGGCTGTCGAGGCCGGTATCGGCGGTGAGCCGCCACGGCATCGACAGGGTGAGCTCGTAATCGACGAGCGCCGCGGCGGGGCAGCAGGCGAGCCCCATGATCAGCATCTTCTCGTCCTGCTCGCTGTCGGTGATGACGGTGAAGCGCGTCACTTCCGAACCGGTCCCGGCGGTGGTCGGGATCGCCACCAGCGGCAATC
>DATJUL010000170.1:0-3536 GCA_035502295.1 Allostellaceae bacterium
CGGCTGCAGCCGGCGACCGAGGACGTCGAACAGGAACTCGCGGCGCTTTACGGCCGCATGGTCGGGGAAGGCGACCGGGCCCGCGATGGGCGCGACTGGGCCGCCGCCGCGCAGCGGTATTGGCGGGCGCTCGACCGGGCCCCGGGGTTGATGCCGATCTGGGTGCAGCTCGGGCATGTCCTCAAGGAACACGGCGACCATTTCGGGGCCGAAGCCGCCTATCGTCGGGCCTTGCTGCTGGACGGCTCGGTCGCCGATACGCATTTGCAGCTCGGTCATCTGCTGAAGCTGCAGGGCCGCCGGTTCCAGGCCGCCCGCGCCTATGCGACCGCGATCCGCCTCGACCCGGACCTGCAATCGGCGCACGACTCGCTGCATGCGGTGCTCGGCTATTCGCCGAACGATATCGCGCGCTTTCTTGCCGCCGGCGCGCCGCCGACCGATCAACCGCGGCGCAACGGCAAGGCGGCGATTGGGCTGCCGGGCGAATTTCCGAGTGCGGCGTCCTTGCCGGACGACGGCGATCCGGCCCGGTTCGGGCCCTCTGTCGCCGACGCGTTGTGCCATATCGCAACCCAATACAACGTCCTGTGGCTGTCGGTCATCGACTGGAATTACCGGATACAGCGACCGCAGCACCTGGCGATGCAGCTGGCGGCGGCCGGCTCGCGCGTCTTTTACATCTCGATCACGTTCGACGAGGAGCCGGACGCGGGCGCGTTCAGGATTGTCGGCTCGCCGCACGCCGGGGTCTTCGAGGTGCGCCTGCGCGTCCGCTCCGGCCCGGGATCGAACCTTTATACCGGCCTCGGCCCGGCGGTCGTCGAGGACCTGCAAGCCGCGCTCGACGCGCTGATCGATGCGATGTCCGTTCGCACGCCGATCGTCATTGTCGATCATCCCGCGTGGCATCCGGTGGCCTTCGGCATCGCCGGCGCCACCGTCGTCTACGACTGCCTCGACCTCGCTACCGGCTTCAGCAATGTCGCCCAATTATTGGAACAGGCCGAACGGGCGCTGATCGGCGGCGCCGACCTCGTCGTCGCCGCCTCTGCGCCGCTCGGCGAGCATATCGCGAGGATGCGCAGCAGCGTCGTGATCCGCAATGCCGCCGATGTCGACTTCTTCGCCCGCGGCGATCGCGGCGCGACGGCCAATAAACGGCCGGTCATCGGCTATTTCGGCGCGATTGCCGAGTGGTTCGACATCGCCTGGATCGAAGAGTGCGCCGTCGCGCGACCGGGGTGGGAGTTTCGCCTGATCGGCCGCACCGACGGCTGCGACATCAGCCGCGCCGCGGCGCTGCCGAATGTCCGCTTCTGCGGCGAACGGCGGTACGACGAGCTGCCGGCGCTGCTCGGCGCGTTCGATGTCGCGGTCATCCCGTTCAAGATGACCGAGCTGATCCGCTGCACCAACCCGGTCAAGTTCTACGAATACATGGCGGCCGGGAAGCCGGTCGTCTCCGCGCCGCTGCCCGAGGTCGTCGGGGCCACCGAGCTGGCCTATGTCGCGGACGACGCGAGCAGCTTCGAAGCGCGCATCGCGCAGGCGCTCGGCGAGGATTGCCCCGCGTTGCGCGAGCGCCGCCGCGCCTGGGCGCGGCAGCACAGCTGGACGTCACGCGCGGACGCGCTGGCGGCGGCAATCGATCAGACGCTGCCGCCGGTCTCGGTCATTGTGCTGACCTACAACAACTGGGCGCTGACGGAACGCTGCCTGCTGTCGATCCGCAATCTGAGCGATTATCCGACGCTCGAAATCCTCGTCGTCGACAACGCCTCGACCGATGCCACCCGCCAGAAGCTGGGCGAAATGGCCGAACAGGACCGCCGCATCAGGGTGATCCTCAACCAGCGCAATCTCGGGTTCGCCGCCGGCAACAATGTCGGGCTGAAGGCCGCGCGGGGCGAATACGCGATCCTCATCAACAACGATACGATCGTCACGCGCGGCTGGGTGCGCGATCTGATCCGCCCGATGCAGATCGATCCGCGGATCGGGCTGGTCGGTCCGTTGACCAATCGGATCGGCAACGAGCAACGCGTCGCGATTTCGTACAACGACCTGCCCGAGATGGCCTCGGCCGCGCGCCGGCTGGTGCGTCGCCGGCTGCGGCAGCGGTTTGAGCCGCACGTGCTGGCGTTCTTCTGCGTCGCGCTGCGCCGGGCGATGCTCGACGAATTGGGCCTGCTCGACGAGACCTACGGTCTCGGCTTCTTCGAGGACGACGACTACTGCATGCGGGCGGCGCGCGGCGGCTGGAAGATGGTCATTGCCGACGATGTGTTCGTGCACCACCACCACTCGGCTGCGTTCGACGCTCTGGGCGAGACCGCAACCGAACAGATGGCGCGCAACCGGCGGATGTTTGAAAGCCGCTGGGGCCCCTGGCAGCCGCATCAGTACCGCCGGGCGCCGGGCTTCGGCGACGCGGGGAGCGCGCCGGCCGATTGAGCGCCCGGCAGATTACAGCCGGGCGTCGATGAAACGGCCGGCGGCGGTGAAGGCGCGGTTCCATTCGGCTGCGGGCGGAGCCGGCAACATCAGGCCCTGTGCCGATGGCGACGGCGGATCGGGCGACAGGCGCCGCCAGCAGACATCCGAACCGGGCGGCGCCGGGATGATCCACGCGGCGTCGAGCGGCAGGTTGCGGTGCTGCGGCACGACGCCGGGATGGAAGGCGCATTCGCCGGAGGACGTGACAAACGCCTCGACGTCGGCGAGACCGAAACTGAAATTGCTGAGCGTCAGCCGGCCGGCGTGCGGCGGCGCGCGGAACAGCGGCAGGGCGAGCGGAAACCATGGCCGATAGGCGACCGCGGCGGAGGGCGGCGGCACCGGCTGCGCGGGCGAGGTCGCGTCGGTGGGCGGCGGGTCGGATGCCTTGGCGCGGGCTCGCGCGATCGCCGACAGCTCCTTCCGCGCCGCGGGACAATTGGCCCCCTGCTGCTGCGGCGGCGGCAGCGGCGCGGCACAGGAGGCGGTGACCAGCAGCACCGCAACTGCGAGCAGAGTCCGCACCGGATCCCCCTTCTGCAACGCGTTCACTCCCCGCCGAGAAAGTCGCGCGTCCACTGGCGATATTGCGTGTCGCGGGTGACCTGCCGCATCAGATCGGGCGCGGCGATGCCGGCGAGATCGGCAGGTTTCACGCCGTCGCGCAATGCCTTCAGCGTGTTGTAGACCGCTTGCACGGCGGCGCTGAACGGCGCGTGCGTCTGCAACGCAACGCGCACCCGATGCGCCGCCAGCCACGTGCGGTCGCCGAGCGGGCCGCCCGCGCCGCCGCCGGTGATGATCGGGATGTGGATCGCCGCCGCTACCGCCTCGATTGCCTCGGGCGTGACGCCGCCGGCGAGAAACATCGCATCGACCCCGGCCGCTTCGTAGGCGCGGGCGCGCCGGATCGCCTCGTCGATGCCGGCGATCGCCAAGGCGCTGGTGCGGCCGGCGATGACGAGCCGCTTGTCCTGGCGCGCCGACAGCGCCGCCTTCATCTTGCCGACGCCTTCCTCAAGCGCGCTCAGGCTGGG
>DATJUL010000171.1:0-3354 GCA_035502295.1 Allostellaceae bacterium
GCATCTGGCGCGGGGTCACAACCCCTTATGCGGCGACCGGGTCACGGTCTATCTCCAAGTCGCGGGCGACCGCATCGCCGATGTCAGCTTCGAGGGGCGCGGCTGTGCGATCTCGACCGCGGCCGCCTCGCTGATGACCGAGGTTCTGAAGGGCAAGACGATCGCCGAGGCGCGCCAGCTCTTCGCCCAGTTCCACGCCAGGGTGACGGGCGGCGAGCCGGCGGAATTACCCGAAGCACTCGAAGAGGATGGCGAGCGGCTGGAACCGTTGACCGGCGTCCGCGCCTATCCGACGCGGGTCAAATGCGCGACGTTGCCGTGGCATGCCTTCGAGGCGGCGCTGAAATCCGGCCTCGCCGGCGACACGGTCAAGACGGAGTGATGGGGATGCAGCCGAATCCGACAGAACAGCCGTCACCCCCGCGAAAGCGGGGGTCCAGGGCGGTCGCGCATCGCTTGCCCTGGGTTCCCGCTTGCGCGGGAACGACGCCATTCTTGGAGTGATGGGATGGCCGCCGACGAACGCGACGAACGCGAACACGAACATTACGGAAGCGACTACTTCGACTTCGCGCCGGAAACGCCGCCGCCGGAGGGTCCCGACGTCGAGCGGCCCCAGGGCGAGGACGACCCAGACCTCCTGGAACCGGTGCTCGACGCGCTCAAAACCGTGCGCGACCCGGAAATTCCGGTCAACCTCGTCGATCTCGGCCTCATCTACGAGCTCACGGTGAAACAGGGCGGCATCGTCTATATCGAGATGACGCTGACGACCCCGGCCTGCCCGGTGGCGCAGAGCATGCCGGGCGAGGTCGAGGCGGCGGTCGGCGCGGTGCCGGGCGTCAGCGACGTGCGCGTCAAGCTCGTCTGGTCGCCGCCGTGGGATCGCGAACGCATGAGCGAGGAAGCCAAGCTCGAATTGGGGATGCTGTAAGGGTGGCGCGTCAGGCCAGCATCTGTTCGACCAGCGCGGCGGCTTCCGTCCAGTCGTAGGTGCGCCAGGAGTGGCCGCAGGTCACAAACGGCGCGCCGGCATAGAACATCTCGTATTGCGTGTGCCGCCCGGCAAATTCGGAGCCCAAGGCGTCCCACGCCAGCTTCAGGAAATCGACCCGCTCCCGCGGGCCGGAGACCGGCGAGCGCTGCGTCTTTTCGATGATCGCCGCCAGTTCCGGATTGTGCCAGTCGCGTGTCGATGACGGCAGCATGATCAATGCGCCGCCGGCGAGGCCGCGGATCGCATCGATGAGCTTCGGGTAAAGGTCCTGGGTCAGGACTTGCGCGGCATACATCAGGTGCTTATCGGGCACGAAATAGGCGCCCTCCATGTGCCCCTTCGCCTCCATGCCCCACACGAGCCCATCGACCATCGCGGCCTGCGCCGCCAGCCGACCCAGGCTTTCGCGCACCGGCGGCATCGCCGCGGTGCCGATCGTCTCGGCGATCCGGTGCGCCACGCCGACGAGGAATTTCGTCTTCGCGACGAGGCGGATCTGCGCCTGGTAGTTCTGGAACGTATGGCCGAGCGTGTCGTGAAACTGCGCCCGGCACATGTCGGTGTCGCGATAAACGAACACCCGCTCCCACGGCACTTTGACGTCTTCGAACCAGATGACCGCGTCGTTTTCGTCAAACCGCGCGGCGAGCGGGTTGTCGGCGCGCGAGGCGGCGGCGGCCTCGAACGATTTGCGCGACAGCACCTTCAGCCCTCGTGTCGCGACCGGGACAGCGAACGATATCGCCAGATCCTCTTCGCCCGGCTTCAGCGGCTGCAGGTTGGCGACGAGAATTTCGTTTGCCATGATGACGGCGGTGCCGAGCATCTTGGCGCCGCGCACGGTGATCCCGGCGCTGTCTTCGTCCACCAGGCGGGCGACGAGGTCGTCCTCCTGCTCACCCCACGCCTTGTTGCGATCGGCCTGCGGATTGATGATGACGTAGCTGAGATAGAGGTCGTGGCGGCTCGCGTAATCGAAATAATCGACGAGCGCCTGGGCGCGCGCCGGGCCGTGCCGGCGGAACACGTCGATGCCGATGACCTGCCCCAACAGGCTGGAGGCGACATGGTCGGGCGCCCGGCCGAGAAAGCCGCACGACAACTCGGCCCATTCCGACAGCGCTTGGCGCCGTGCGACCAGCTCCTCATAGCTCCGCGGCAATTGCCAGCAGCGGTTGACCCGGGCATAGCCCTCGCCGCCGCCGCGGACGAAGGTCATCCGCTCGATATTGTCCGGCCGCGCCTGATAATCGTAGAGGGAAGCCGCGCTGTGCACCGCGTTCTTAAAGGCCGGATGCGCCGTCACGTCATCGACCGGCGCGCCGTCGACATAAACCGCCCGTCCGTCGCGCAGTGACCGCAGATGATCAGCCCCGTTCTTCACCTGCTCCATCTGATTCTCTCGGCTGCGAGGGAGAACCCCGGATACTCGTCAGCGGTCGAACCAAGGCCACTCTGCGGCGCCGGCGTGGGTCACGGCACCCCGGTTGGCCTGGCCGACGAGGCGGGCGTATTTCGCCAGGAGGCCGGCCTTGTGGCGCGGCGGGCGCGGCTGCCATGCGGCGCGGCGCGCGGCCAATTCCTCGTCCGGGATCAGCACATCCATGCGGCGGGCGGCGATGTTGATGCGCACCTTGTCGCCGTCGCGCACCAGCGCCAGCGGGCCGCCGATCGCCGCTTCCGGCGCGACATGGCCGACGCAGAGGCCGCGCGTCGCGCCCGAGAACCGGCCGTCGGTGACAAGCGCGACCTTCTCGCCCATCTGCTGGCCGGCGATCAGCGCCGTGACGCCGAGCATCTCGCGCATGCCGGGGCCGCCGGCCGGCCCCTCGTTGCGGATGACCAGGACCTCGCCAGCGCGATAGTGCCGCGCCTCGACGGCGCGGGCGCAATCCTCCTCGCCCTCGAACACCCGCGCCGGCCCCTCATGCACCAGCGTCTTCGCGGCTGCCGGCTTGATCAGCGCGCCGTCGGGGCAGAGGTTGCCGCGCAACACGACGAGGCCGCTGTCGGTGAGGAGCGGGTTGCCCGCGTCGCGCACGACCTGGCCGTCCGGCGCCGCAGCGGTGCCATAGGTTTCGGCCATCGTCTGCCCGGTCACGCAGAGGCACGTGCCGTCGATATGGCCGCCGTCGATCAGCGCGCGGATAATGACGGCGGTGCCGCCGATCTCGTGCACGTCCTTTGCCGTAAAGCGGCCGCCGGGTCTGAGGTCGGCGATGACCGGCGTCTTGGCCGCGACGCGCGCCACATCATCGACATCGAATGGGATGCCGGCTTCGTGCGCGATCGCCGGGATGTGCAGCGCGGCGTTGGTCGAGCCGCCGGTCGCCGCGACGATCGCGCAGGCGTTTTCC
>DATJUL010000172.1:0-4957 GCA_035502295.1 Allostellaceae bacterium
CGACAAGTCGCTGCCGGGGCTGATGATGGCGATGCTGCGGCTCAACGTTCCGGCGGTCTTCATGTACGGCGGCTCGATCCTGCCCGGCCGCTTCAAGGGCCGGGACGTGACGATCGGCAACGTGTTCGAGGCGGTCGGCGAGCACAGCGTCGGCAAGCTGTCGGACGCAGACCTGCACGAACTGGAATGCGTCGCGTGCCCGTCCTCGGGGTCGTGCGGCGGCCTCTTCACCGCCAACACGATGGCCTGCGTCTCCGAGGCGTTGGGGCTGGCGCTGCCCGGCTCGGCCGGCGCGCCGGCGCCCTACGATTCGCGCGACGCTTATGCCGAAGCCTCCGGCGCGGCGGTCATGCGGCTCATTCGCGACAACATCCGGCCGCGCGACATCGTGACGAGAAAGGCGATCGAGAATGCCGCGATGGTCGTCGCGGCGGCGGGCGGCTCGACCAACGGCTCGCTGCACATCCCGGCGATCGCCCACGAGGCCGGCATCGATTTCGACATCCACGCCTTCGGCGAGATCGCCCGGAAGACGCCCTACATCGCCAGCATGACGCCGGGCGGCAAATACGTGATGAAGGACCTGCACGACATCGGCGGCGTGCCGATCATCATGAAGGCGCTCTTGGACGGCGGCTATCTGCACGGCGACTGCCTGACCGTGACCGGCCGGACCGTCGCCGAGAACCTGGCGAATGTGAGAGTGCCGGACGGCCAGGATGTCGTACGCCCGACCGCCAATCCCTACGCGCCGAGCGGCGGCCATGTCGTGCTCAAGGGCAACCTCGCGCCGCAGGGCGCGATCGTCAAGGTCGCCGGCATGCAGCGGCTGCGCTTCGCGGGCACCGCGTTGTGCTTCGATTGCGAGGAGGACGCCTTCAAAGCGGTCGAGGCGCGCCGCTACAAGCAAGGCGACGTCATCGTCATCCGCTACGAGGGGCCGCGCGGCGGCCCGGGCATGCGCGAGATGCTGTCGACGACCGCGGCGCTCTATGGCCAGGGGGTCGGCGAGACGGTCGCGCTGATCACCGACGGGCGCTTCTCGGGCGCGACGCACGGGTTCTCGATCGGCCATGTCGGGCCGGAGGCGGCGGTCGGCGGGCCGATTGCTTTGCTCAAGGATGGCGACCGCATCACGATCGATGCCGTCGCCGGCACGATCGATGTGGCGCTGTCGGATGCCGAACTGGCCGAACGCCGCCGCGCCTGGACGCCGCGCAAAAACGGCTACCAGTCGGGGACGCTGTGGAAATACGTGCAGACGGTCGGCGATGCCGAAAAGGGCGCGGTCACCCACCCCGGCGCCAACGGTGAGACCCACGTCTACGCCGATCTCTGAACGATTCTTCTCGCTTGCGATCAGGAATATGGAGGGTTGATGAAGCGGGCATTCCTGGCGATTGCGACCGCAGCTCTCGCAGTGGCCGGCGCGGCTGGCGTTCAGGCTGGCCCGGCGACGCCGGCTGCCGGCGGCACCGCGCTCGGCGTGCCCGGATCATTGCCCGATATCGGCGGCGGCAATCCGCTGGGTCAGGGCGCGAGCGAACTCGGGCCGGGACCGTCGTTCGGGGGCAAACCCCCGGGTGGGGCCGGAATTGCCACTGATGCGCCGGGCAGCGTTCCCGGCGTCGAGGACCAGGATCTTCTGCCCAGCGACAGCGGCGACAAGAGGTAGCGGGGTGCCGGCCTCCGCATGCGAAACGCGGCAGGTTGTCGCAATCCTGATTTGCGAACCGAGCGCAACAGGGAGGGATGACGCTCGGCCCAAGTAGGGGTATAAGGGCGCCCCCACCGCGGCTGGGCTCTGCCGAGCCAAACGGCAGGCCCGGCGAGCCGATGCGCGTTGTATGCGGCTCTCCCGCCGATCTCTCCGTCAAGCGGGGATGCCGGACGGGAGGCCGGCCGGTCGGCAGGAGGAGCGTGTTGCAGCCCACCGACATCACCAATCCCGACTATTTCCATAAAGTCGTCGACTGCCAGTGGGCGTGCCCCGCGCACACCCCGGTGCCCGAATACATCCGCCTGATCGCCGCCCGGCGCTTTGGCGAGGCCTGGGCGATCAACTGGGAGTCGAACGTCTTTCCGGGCATTCTCGGACGCACCTGCGACCGGCCGTGCGAGCCGGCCTGCCGGCGCGGCCGGGTCGAGAAGGAGCCGGTCGCGATCTGCCGGCTGAAACGCGTCGCCGCCGACAACAAGGGCGACATCAGCCGCTTTCTGCCCGCCGTACCCAAGGAGAAGAATGGCAAGCGCATCGCGCTGGTGGGCGCCGGGCCGGCGTCCTTGACCGTCGCGCGCGACCTCGTCCCGCTCGGCTACGACTGCGTGATGTTCGACGGCGACGCGAAGGGCGGCGGCATGATGCGCACGCAGATCCCGCGCTTCCGCCTGCCCGAAGCGGTGACCGACGAGGAGGTCGACCGCATCGTCGAACTGGGGGTCGAGACCCGCTTCGGCCACGTTGTGACGAGCCTGCGCGATTTGCTGGCCGAAGGATGGGATGCGATTTTCGTCGGCTCGGGCGCGCCGCGGGGCCGCGAACTCGAGATCCCCGGCCGCCGGGAAGCGGCGGCGCATATCCATATCGGCATCGACTGGCTGTCCTCGGTGTCGTTCGGTCATATCGACAAGATCGGGCGGCGCGTCGTCGTGTTGGGCGGCGGCAACACGGCGATGGATTGCTGCCGCTCGTCGCGCCGCCTCGGCGGCGAGGAGGTCACGGTCGTCGTGCGCTCCGGCTTCGAGGAGATGAAGGCGAGCCCGTGGGAAAAGGAGGACGCGATGCACGAAGGCATCCCGATCCTCAATTTTCTCGTGCCGATCGAATTCACCCACGAAGGCGGCCGGCTGACCGGAGTCCTGTTTGAAAAGGTCGCGGCGACATACGACGACACGGGCCGCCGCAGCCTCCTTCCGACTGGCGAGCCGCACACCCATATTCCGTGCGACGATGTGTTGGTCGCGATCGGCCAGGAGAATTCCTTTCCGTGGATCGAGCGCGACATTGGCATCGAGTTCGATCGCTGGGACATGCCGAAGGTCGATCCGAAGACGATGCGATCGAGCTTGCCGAACGTGTTTTTCGGCGGCGATGCGGCGTTCGGGCCGAAAAACATCATCTGGGCCGTCGCGCACGGCCACGACGCAGCGATCTCGATCGACAAATGGTGCCACGGCGAGGATGTCGGCGAGCGGCCGCCGCCCGGCGTCACGCTCGCCAGCCAGAAGATGGGCATCCACGAGTGGAGCTACGACAACGACATCTCGAACGACCTGCGCTACAAGGTGCCGCTGCGCGAGCTGCAGGTCGCGCTGCACGACATCAGGACCGAGGTCGAGCTCGGTTATGACGACCGGCTCGCCTACGCCGAAGCCGAGCGCTGCCTCAACTGTGACATCCAGACGGTGTTCACCGGCAAGCTGTGCATCGAGTGCGATGCCTGTGTCGACATCTGCCCGATGGACTGCATCACGTTTACCGACGACGGCGAGGAGGCCGAGCTGCGCCTTCGGCTTAACGCTCCGTCCACCAATGCGACGCAGGATCTCTACATCGGCAATTCGCTGAAGACCGGCCGCATCATGGTCAAGGACGAGGATGTCTGCCTGCATTGCGGCCTGTGCGCCGAGCGCTGTCCGACCGGTGCCTGGGACATGAGCAAATTCCTGCTCGACATGACAATGGCTGGGCCGGCATGCCGCGCGCGTTGAACCATTCCGTCGTCCCCGCGAACGCGGGGACCCAGGGCAGCTTTTCCCTCGCTCGCGCTGGCTTCCCGCTTGCGCGGGAATGACGACTTTCTGGAGAGAGCGCTGAGCCATGGCGTCAGACGCAAAAATCGATGTCGCGGCGATCACCGCCGTCAACGACTTCGTCGTCAAATTTGCCAACGTCAACGGATCGGGTTCGGCGAGCGCCAATGGCCTCTTCGCCAAAGCCATCCTGCGCATGGGCATCCCGGCGTCGTCGCGCAACATCTTCCCGTCGAACATCCAGGGCCTGCCGACCTGGTTCGAGGTGCGGATCAACGAAAGGGGCCATCTCGGGCGGCGCGGCGGTGTCGACATGATGGTCGCGATGAACCCGCAGACCTGGCAGCAGGACGTCGCCGAGATCGAGCCGGGCGGCTATCTGTTCTACGATTCGACCCGGCCGATGCCATCCTCGCGCTTCCGCGACGACATCAACATCGTCGGCGCGCCGCTGACCGAGATCTGCAACCGCACCTATGACGACATGCGGCAGCGGCAGCTGTTCAAAAACATCATCTATCTCGGCGTGTTGTCGGCGTTGTTGGACATGGACGTGCCGGCGATCGAGCAGCTGATCGGCGAGCAGTTCCGCGGCAAGGATGCGCTGATCCGGCCCAATCTGCATGCCCTCCATCTCGGCCGCGACTGGGCGAAGGCAGAACTCAAATGCCCGCTCGGCATCCGTCTCGAACAGCGCGACCGGGTGGGCGACCGCATCTTCATCACCGGCAACGACGCGGCCGCCTTGGGCGCGGTCTATGGCGGCGCGACGGTGTGCGCGTGGTATCCGATCACGCCGTCCTCCTCGCTCGCTGAAGCCTTCTCGGCGCATTGCCATCGCCTGCGCCGCGACCCCGAAACCAAGAAGCACAAATTCGCGATCATCCAGGCCGAGGACGAACTGGCCTCGATCGGCGTCGTCGTCGGCGCCGGGTGGAACGGCGCCCGCGCCTTCACCGCAACCTCCGGCCCCGGCGTCTCGCTGATGCAGGAATTCATCGGCCTCGCCTATTTCGCCGAGATCCCGGCCGTCATCTTCGACATCCAGCGCGGCAGCCCGTCGACCGGCATGCCGACCCGGACGCAGCAGGCCGACATTCTGTCGGCCGCCTATGCCTCGCACGGCGACACCAAGCACGTGCTGCTGTTCCCGCAGGACCCGAACGAATCCTTTACCTTTGCGGCCGACGCGCTGGACCTCGCC
>DATJUL010000173.1:0-2140 GCA_035502295.1 Allostellaceae bacterium
TTCGGCCTGGGGCACCTCGATCTTGACGCCCGCGCGCTCCTCCTGCAGCAGCATCGCGACCCGCGAATCGCGGTTGCCCCAGCCGCGGTTCAGCGCCTCGGTCAGCTCGTCGAGCGCCAGGTTTGCCATGTGCATCGGCACTTTGAGTTCGCGCGCCAATTGCGTCGCCAGGCTCACGTCCTTGTGCGCGAGGCGCAGCGCAAAAGCCGGCGGGTCGTAGCGGTTGGGCAGGAACTGATCGACGAGGCCGTCGAATGTGCGCCGCCGCCCGCCGGCGCCCTGCCGCACGGCTTCCCACAAGGCCAGCGGCTCGACCCCGGCCTTCACCCCCATCGTGAAGACTTCGGCTAGGCAGCACTGGATCGCATAGCCGGCGCAATTGTGCACGAGCTTCGCCACCGAGCCGGCGCCGATCGGACCGATATAGCGGGCCTGGTCGCCGATCGCGTCGAGCACGCCCTTGTGCCGGTTGAACATCTGTTCGTCGCCGCCGACCCACAGCGCGAGCCGGCCGGAAGCGGCGCCCTTCGGCCCGCCGCTGACCGGCGAATCGAGCATATAGAGGTGCTTCTCGGCAAACCGGCGGTTGATCTCGCGCACCAAGGTCGGCGAGTTCGTCGACAGGTCGAAATAGACGCTGCCGTCCTTCATGCCGGCGATCAGCCCGTTGTCGCCCAACGCGACCTCCTCGACCTCGGGCGGTCCGGGCAGCGAGGTAAAGATGACATCGCATTCGGCGGCCAGCGCCTTCGGCGTGTCGGCCCATTGGGCGCCGGCCGCCAGATGGCGCTCGGCGGCGGCGCGGCGGATGTCGTGGACGACGAGGTCGTGCCCGGCCTTCAACAGATTGGCCGCCATGCCGGCGCCCATCGTGCCAAGCCCGATAAAACCGATTTTCATGCTTTCCTCCAGGCGAATGAGGACCGGCGGTCGCTGCCCCTCACCCTGTCCCTCTCCCCGCCGGCGGGGAGAGGGGACCAACCGGCTTGAACGCCAGTACGTGCGGTGCCGTCGCTCTCCCTCTCCCCGTTTACGGGGAGAGGGCCGGGGTGAGGGGCGGGCTGTCAGGCTTACCGCTTCTCGAACACCTCCTTGGCGATCTGCGCTGCGGTCATTGCCGCCGGCCAGCCGGCGTAGAACGCGAGATGGGTGATGATCTCGCCGATCTCGGCCTTGGTGACGCCGTTGTCGAGCGCGCGGTTCAAGTGGCCGACCAGTTGCCGCTCGCGGCCCAACGCGATCAGCGTCGCGACGACAATCAAGCTGCGGTCCCGTTTTGAGAGGCCTGGCCGCTCCCACACCTCGCCGAACAGCACGGTCTCGCTGTATTTGATCAGGTCGGGGACGACGCCGCGGACGGCTTCGCGCGCCGGGTTCTGCTGCGATTGCGCCATGATTTCCTCCGGGTCGGGGGTTGACAGAGGCGCAGACCCTAGCACGGCCGCCGTAGCCCGCAACGCTTTGCTTCCGGCCGGCAGTTATCGGATAGCCGTCACTTACCGGCGGCCGGTTGCGGGCCGCTAAGCGTCGTTTGCAGAAAAGCGCGGACCTCTTTCCACGCGTCGGCCGTGGCCTGCGGGTCGTAGGCGAGGTGATGACCCATGTACTGGCGCGGAGGTCTGGGAATATTGAAGGCGTGCGTCGCCCCCGGATAGACGACCAGCTTGACCGGCGCGCCTTTGCCGTTCCGCCGCGCCATCATGTCCCGGCACCACTTGGCGCGGGCCCAATCGTCCTCGGCTCCGACGAGGATCAGGGTCGGCACCGTCATCACCCCGGCGCGATACCGCGTACAGGGATAATAGGCGACGGCGGCGCGGAAATGCCGTTTCTCGGCCTTTTCGATCGCGCCCACCCCGGCTGCGACATCGTCAAGGGTCGCGATGCCGCCCATCGAGAAGCCGAGCACGGCGACGCGGTCGGGATCGACAAAATCCTGCCGCGCCAGCCAATCGAGCGCCGCATAGGCGTCGAACGCCTCCGCTATGGCGCCGTCGTAATCGGCACAGGCATTGATCCCGTCGAGGCTGTCGAGCGCCAGCGCCGCGTAGCCGTAGGATTTCAGCACCTCGGCTGCCACCGGCACATAGGCCCCAAACCCGCCGCAGCCGTGCAGCACGACGACGGCCGGATGGCGTCC
>DATJUL010000174.1:0-2285 GCA_035502295.1 Allostellaceae bacterium
TGGAGCGGCTGGTCGGGGCGGCCGCGCCCGGGCCGATCGCCGGCGTGGCGCTCGACCTCGGCGTCTCCTCGCCGCAGCTCGACGAGGCCGAACGCGGCTTTTCGTTCCGCCGCGACGGTCCGCTCGACATGCGCATGGGAGGCAGCGGCGAGACCGCCGCCGACCTCGTCGCGCGGCTGTCGGAGGGCGAGCTTGCCGAGTTGATCCGTTCGCTCGGGGAAGAGCGCTACGCTCGCCGCGTGGCGCATGCGATCGTCGCGGCGCGCCGGCAGGCGCCGATTCGCACGACCGGGGAGCTGGCGGCGCTTGTGCGCGCGGCGGTGCCGTCGCGCGAACCCGGCCTCGACCCGGCGACTCGCACGTTTCAGGCATTGCGCATCGCGGTCAACGACGAACTCGGCGAACTCGACCGCGGGCTGCTCGGCGCCGAGCGGCTTCTCAAGCCCGGCGGGCGCCTGGCGGTCGTCTCGTTTCATTCGCTGGAAGACGCGCGGGTAAAGGAGTTCCTGCGGCGGCGCAGCGGGACGCCGGCGACCTCGCGCCATGCGCCGACGCCACGCGGCATCTCCCCGCCGAGCTTTCGGCTGCTCCATCGCCGCGCGGTGCGTCCCGGTGCCGATGAGATCGCGCGCAACCCGCGGGCCCGCGCGGCCCGGCTGCGCAGCGCCGAACGCACCGCCGCGCCGCCTTGGGGCGAGGCGCCGCACGGCGCGGCGCGGCCGGCGCAATGACCAGGCTCGGCGCGCTGTTCTGGCTGGGGCTCGTGCTGGCGAGCGGTTTTTTGACGTTCAGCGTCAAATACACCGCGCAGCGGATCGACGATCAATTGCAGCGGACGCGCAAGGAGATCGTCGCCGACAAGGAGCAGATTCGCGTGTTGAACGCGGAATGGGCGTATCTCAACCGACCGTCGCGGCTTGCCGATCTCAACCAGCGCTTTCTGCACCTGGCCCCGATCGGGGCAAAGCAATTGGCCCAGCGGATCGCGGACATCCCGTTGCGGGCGCCGCCGGCCGCGATGGCCGAGGTCGCGGCCGCTTCCCGCGCCGGGGACGGAGCGGAATGGGCAAGGCGGCTGCTCGCCGCGGCCGATCCGCCGGCCGCCGAGCCGGTGACCGCTCAGCCGCTTCTGCCGATCGCAACCGTCGCATACCGTCCGCACCGCACAGCGGACCCGCTGCCGGTTCGCCTCGTCAGGACCGGCCCGGTGCCCGGCTCGCTCGATGCGCTGTTCGCGCAGGTCGCCGAGAGGCGGTGATGGCGCTGTCGCAACCGCTCGACGAGAATCCCTGCCGGCCGCGTCATTTCCGGCCGCCGCCGACCTGCGCGCCGGTGGTCGGCGATGAGCGCGCCGCGGCAATCATCGAGCTGTGCCGCTCCCGGCTGGTCTTGGCCGCGGCGCTGTTCGCGCTGATCTTCGTCGTTTTGGCAGTGCGCCTCGTCGATGTCGTGCTGCTGCCGGGCAGCGCGGCAGAGGCGCCGATCGCGCGCGCCCGCCCGATCGGGCTGCCGCTGCCGGTGCGCGCCGACCTCCTCGACCGCGACGGCCGGCTGCTCGCGACGACGCTCGACAGCCCCTCGCTCTACGCCGATCCGCGCCAGATCATTGATGCCCGCGCGGCAACCCGCGCGATCATCTCGGTGCTGCCACAGCTCGATCCCGGCGAGCTCTACGCCAGACTTACGTCGGGCAGGAGCTTTGTGTGGATTCGGCGGCATCTGACGCCGCATCAGGAATACGAGATCAACCGCCTCGGCGTTCCGGGGCTGCAATTCATTCCGGAGCAGCGCCGCGTCTATCCCTATGGCGACCTGGCGGCACAGGTCGTCGGCTTTTGCGGCATCGACAACAACGGATTGGAGGGCATCGAGCGCTCGCTCAACCAGCGGATTCGCGACAGCAAGGGGCCGATCCGGCTGTCGCTCGACGCCCGCGTGCAGTTCATCCTGCGCCAGGAACTGCAGAACGTCATCGACACGTTCAGCGCCAAGGGCGCCGCCGGAATCGTCATGAACGTGCATACCGGCGAGATTATCGCGATGGTGTCGCTGCCGGACTTCGATCCGAACCATCCGACGATGAGCGATCCCAATCTGCCGCCGGAAGAGGAAAAGGAACAAAAGGACCGCACCTTCAACCGGATCACGCTCGGCGATTACGAGATGGGTTCGGTCATGAAGACGTTTAACACCGCGATGGTGCTGGATTCCGGCGTCGCGACGATGACCAGCGAGTTCGACGCCAGCCACGACATCCATATCGGCCGCTTCACGATTTCCGATTA
>DATJUL010000175.1:0-3232 GCA_035502295.1 Allostellaceae bacterium
CGGCGCCGGCCTCGGCGAGGCCGCGGAACAACGCCAGCGAGGTTTCGGGATCGGGATCGCCGGCGGTCAGATAGATGACCAGACCGGCGCGGCCCTCGGCGCGAAGTTTTGCGAAGCGGCGATCGATCCGGCTCATTGCCCCTCACCCTGTCCCTCTCCCCGTGAACGAGGAGAGGGGACGTGGCCGAGATGCGGCGCGAGCTGATCCGCCGTCGTGCTCGGGGATGCGCCGCCGTTCTCCATCTCCCCGCTTGCGGGGAGATGGCCGGGGTGAGGGGTATGGCGGCGCCGGCTCACAACGTGACCCCGAGATGGTCGGCGACGGCGAAGATGTCCTTGTCGCCGCGGCCGCACAGGTTCATGACGATGAGGTGGTCGCGCGCGAGCGTGGGCGCGATCTTCGCAACGTGCGCCAGCGCGTGCGCCGGCTCCAAGGCCGGGATGATACCCTCCTGGCGCGTGCACAATTGAAACGCATCGAGCGCTTCGTTGTCGGTGATCGCGACGTATTCGACGCGGCCGAGATCATTGAGCCAGGCGTGCTCCGGGCCGATACCGGGATAGTCGAGGCCGGCCGAGATCGAATGCGCGTCGCGGATCTGGCCGTCCTCGTCCTGCAGCAGGTACGTGCGGTTGCCGTGCAATACGCCCGGCTCGCCGCCGCTGAGCGAGGCGGCATGCAGCCCCGTTTCGAGGCCGTGGCCACCGGCTTCGACGCCGATCATCCTGACCGTCGGCTCGTCGAGAAACGGGTGGAAGAGGCCCATCGCATTCGAGCCGCCGCCGATGCAGGCGACCAGCGTATCGGGCAATCGCCCCTCCGCTTTCATCATCTGTTCGCGGGTCTCGCGGCCGATCACCGACTGGAAGTCGCGCACCATGGTCGGGTAGGGGTGAGGCCCCGCGACCGTGCCGATCACGTAGAACGTGTCCTCGACATGCGCGACCCAGTCGCGCAAGGCTTCGTTCATCGCGTCTTTCAAGGTCGCGGTGCCGGCATGCACCGGCACGATTTCGGCACCCAGCAGCCGCATGCGGAAGACGTTGGGCTTCTGCCGCTCGATGTCGGTCGCCCCCATGTAGACGACGCACGGCAGGTCGAAGAGGGCGCAGGCCGTCGCGGTCGCGACGCCGTGCTGGCCGGCGCCGGTCTCGGCGATGATGCGGCGCTTCTTCATGCGCCGCGCCAGCAGCACCTGGCCCAGGACGTTGTTGATCTTGTGCGCGCCGGTGTGGTTGAGCTCGTCGCGTTTGAAATAGAGCTTGGCGCCGCCGAAATGGCGGGTCAGCCGCTCGGCGAAATATAACGGGCTGGGCCGGCCGACGTAATGTTCGAGGTAGTAGGCAAGCTCGGCGTGAAAGGCCGGGTCGTCCTTTGCCGCGTTGTAGGCCGCCTCGACCGCGAGGATCAGCGGCATCAGCGTCTCGGCGACATAGCGCCCGCCGTAGAGGCCGAAATGACCCTGCGCGTCCGGCCCGCCGCGATAGGTATTGGGTGTCTGCATGATCCGCCTCGTCTCGGCCGAACATGCATCAGCGACGCCGCGAGGTCACGCGCGTCGTCACACGTGCAAGCCATGGCCGAGGCCGACCAGCGCCGCCTCGCCCACCGCCTCGCCCAACGTCGGATGCACGTGGATCGTGTACGCGAGATCGTCGAGCACCGCGCCCATCGCCAGCGCATGGGCGAATTCCCCGGCGAGTTCGGCGACTTGGCGGCCGACCGCCTGGATGCCGAGGATGCTGGTGTCGTCGCGCCGCGCGACGATGCGGACAAAGCCGCCGTCGGCGCCGGCTTCGAGCGTCAAGGCGCGGCCGCTGGCGGCGAACGGAAAGACGGCCACGGTCGCATCGATGCCGGCGGCTTTGGCGTCGTCCGGCAGCATCCCGGCGACGACGATCTCCGGCTCGCTGAACACGACCGCGGCGACCGAGGCCGGATCGAAATGGCGGCGCCGCCTGGCGATGATCTCGGCGACCATCGCGCCCTGCGCCATCGCCTTGTGCGCCAGCATCGGCTCGCCGACAAGATCGCCGATCGCCCACACACCGCGCATCGCGGTCCGGCACTGGTCGTCGACCTTGACGAACGGCCCCGCCCTATCGAGCGCCATCTCGTCGAGGCCCCAGCCCTGCGTGCGCGGCCGCCGGCCGATCGTGACGAGGATCTTGTCGGCAGGCAGCGTGCGCGCGCCCTGCCCTGTCTCGATCGCGAGGCCGCCGTCGCGCAACCCCGTGACCCGCGCGCCGAGATGCAGTTCGACGCCGGCGCGATTGAGCCAGCGCCGCACCGGGCGGGTCAGCGCCTCGTCATAACGCGGCAGGATGCGCTCCGCCATCTCGACGATCGCCACCGCCGCGCCGAGCTTGCGAAACGCGATGCCGAGTTCGAGACCGATATAGCCGGCACCGACGACGACGAGCCGCGCCGGCAGCGCGCCGAGCGACAGCGCCTCGGTCGACGAAATCGCGTCGCCGCCGAACGGCACGCCCGGCAACGCGGCAGGCTCCGAGCCGGTGGCGAGGACCACATGCTCGGCGGTGATCGCGACCGGGCCGCCGCTGGTCTCGACCGTGCAGCTCTTGGCGTCGGAGAACCGCGCCCAGCCTTCAACCAGCCGCACGCCGGCGCGTTTCAGGAGACCGGCGACGCCGTTTGACAGGCGATCGACGATGCCGTCCTTCCACCCGATGGTGCGCCCGAGGTCGAGACGCGGGGCCGCGTCGATCGTCATGCCGAGCGCGTTGCCGCGGCCGGCGGCGCCGGCGAGGTCGGCGAATGTGTCGGCGGCGTGGATCAGCGCCTTCGACGGGATGCAGCCGCGCAACACGCACGTGCCGCCCGGCCGTTCGGCATCGACCAGCACGGTGTCGAGGCCGAGTTGGCCGGCGCGGATCGCCGCCACGTAGCCGCCCGGTCCGCCGCCGATCACCAGGACGTGCGGATGCAGCGCCTCCGGCATTGCTTCACCTCATTGCCCATGTCGAACCGCGGCCCATCACAGCATCGACGAACGCTTCCGTCACGTCCGAATAGGTCGGCGGCGCGCCTTGACAGGCCTGCGGGCCGCCGCCTAAATGCGGCCGCCGCCGCGGCCATCGGGCGGGCGCGTAGCTCAGTGGGAGAGCACTGTCTTCACACGGCAGGGGTCGTTGGTTCAATCCCAACCGCGCCCACCAGCTCCGCTCCGTGTCGCACGGACTTTTTTTAACCTTTCGCGTTTATTGACAT
>DATJUL010000176.1:0-2539 GCA_035502295.1 Allostellaceae bacterium
ACAAGCTCGTTGCCCGCCGTGCACGCAGCCGGCTCGAACCGATCGCCGTGGGCGAAAGGCGCATCCACTCGACGGACGCCGGGTAGTATTCGCGCCGGCAAGGCTTCGGCCGGGCTTTGCCCGGCCATCCACGCCCGATCCCGCGCGGCGCAGGCCGCCGGCAACCTTTCATTTACCTTGTTTGTTTACCGGTCGTTAGCGGGCGACGTCGGGAGCGATCCATGCTGCTGGGCAGCCGGATTTCGATCGGGCCGTTCGTACCCGAGGATTTTGCCGCGACCTTCTGCTGGGCGAACGATGTCGCCGCGGCGCGCCTCGACCTTTCCTACCGACCCGTCGATATGATGGCGCACCAGCAATGGTGGCAGGCGCTCGGAAAGGATCCGAGCAAGGTGGTATTCGCGATCCGCAAGACGAGCGAGCCGTCGATCATCGGCTTCGTGCAGGTCGTCGCCATCAACAGCGTGCACCGCTCGGCCGAAATCGGCATCCGGATCGGCGAGGAGAAAAATCGCGGGCAGGGCCACGGCACCGAGGCGCTGCGTCTGGCCCTGGATTATTGCTGGAGCCACCTTAATCTCAATCGCGTCCAGTTGACCACGTTCAAGCACAATTGCCGCGCCATTGGCGCCTATCGGGCGGCGGGCTTCCGCAAGGAGGGCCGGCTGCGCAAGGCCGCCTTCATCGGCGGCGCCTGGGTCGACCTGATCCTGATGGCCGCGCTGCGGCCGCCGTCTCGCCGCCGCCGGTCGAAAGGATACGCGACGCCGATCGTACAGGCGCCCGAAGCGCTGCCACGGCCGGATGCGGTCGCGGCATAAATACGGCTCCAGGTCTGCCAAAGGGCAAGATGCAATCGCCGCCTTGCCCGCCCCCCGCATCATCGCTATATGCTGCCCTCGGCCCGGGCGCATAGCTCAGTTGGTAGAGCAGCTGACTCTTAATCAGCGGGTCCAAGGTTCGAGTCCTTGTGCGCCCACCACGTGATTTTTGTCCGACCCGGAGACATGGGTGACGGAACGTACCTAAGACATGGGTGACAATCTCGTGCCGAACGGATTGTCGATGGTCTGCAAGGTCCTCTGCTCCAGGTCGATATAGCCGAGATCATAGTGCATGAAGCTGACGAGCCAAATGCCGTCGTCGACTTCCGTGATTCCGAGTTTTTGGCCGGCGAGGACGACCGAGATATTGATCTTCTTGCGGTGCAGGCAAATGCGGCCGCAGGCGGTGACCAGGATGTCGCGGTCGTGCCAGGGATATTCGAGGTCCGGCAGGCCGTCATAGGACCGCGGTGAGGCGGCGTAGAACTCGGCCGGGCATTTCATGGCGAGCGCCTCGTGGGGGCGTTCGGCGTTGAACTCGCGCACGAAGTCGTCGAACTTGGCCTGCTGCTGCAGAGCATTGAGGCCGGGCGGGCGGGTCGCCTCTTTCTTCAAGGTCAGGTGCATGCGCTCGTGGCGGCCATTCTGCTGCGGATGGCCGGGCTTGATGCGCTCGATGGCGATGCCGAGGCGGAGCCACCAGACCGACAAGCGGGAGAGATTGTAGAGGCCGTTGGGGCTGGCGAAGGGAAGGCCGTTGTCGCTGCGGATGGCGATGGGTAGGCCGCGATCGCGGAACAGCCGCTGGAACGCCTCGATGACCGGGGCTTCGCGGGTCGATTCGAAGGCCTCGCACAGCAAGAGATAGCGCGAGGCGTGATCGGTGACCGTCAGGGGGTAACAGTAGCGGCCATTGCCGAGCTTGAACTCGCCCTTGAAGTCGGCACACCACAGCGCGTTGGGCGAGGCCCCCGCCGACAGCGGCGTGCCGTTGGCGCGGTTTTTCCGCTCTCGCGCACGCTTGACCAGGCCGTGGCGGTCGAGCACCGCATGCACGGTGCTCTTGGCCGGCAGGCGGACGTCGCCGGCGAGCTTGCGGACGAGCAATTCGCGGATCTTGCGGGCGCCCCAGTGCGGCTTATCCCGCTTGAGATCGACGATCAGCCGCTCGATCTGGTCCGGCAGCTGGTTGGCGTAGCGCACCGGCCGGCGCGAGCGATCACAGAGCGCATCGAGCCCTTCCTCTTTGTAGCGGTTGAAGATTTTGTAGCCGGTCTTTCGGGATATCCCGAAAGACCGGCACACCTCGCTCATGCCTTCACCCTCGAGAAGACGGGCGACAAACCGCAGGCGCTCGTCCATGACCGAACACTCCCTCCACGGCATCAACACCTCCCGCCAAAGGGCGAAAAGTGTTACCCATGTGTCCGGTACAAACCGTCACCCATGTCTCGGGTCGGTCAGCGAGAGGAACTGTAAACTAACATTCTCCGCAGTCGAATGGTCCGACACGCTGCGATAATCATCCGCCTTAAGTTGCGTACGTTGAATAGCCGGTGCGGGCGAGCATGGTCCCAACGATAATGCGAGCACGCCGCAGGTGGTCGGTATCTTCTGGATTGAGCCGGTCCGTTGTCGCGATCATCAGGATGCCACCGTCTGGGGTGCGCTCAGTGATGATTTCGGGCGGCAGCGTGACGCCAGCGGCAAGTGGA
>DATJUL010000177.1:0-2358 GCA_035502295.1 Allostellaceae bacterium
TTCCTGCTCCCGACATCGCAGTCGATTGCCGACGCAGCCGCCAAGCTCGACCCGCGCACACCGTCCTATGAGCGCATCAGCCTCGTCTTCGCGCCCGGCGACAACAGCTATCCGCTGATCAACTATGAGTACGCCGTGGTCGCGAAATCGCAGCCCAACGCCGCAACCGCGCGTGTGCTGCGCAACTTTCTGCTATGGGCGATCTCGACGACCGGAGGCAACGGCAAAAGCTATCTGAGGCCCGTCGGCTTCATCGCATTGCCCGATTTCATCCGCGGCCTGAGCGAAGCGCAGATCGCCGAGATCAAGTAAGCCCCGTACCCGTGCGACACGGACATGCAGGGCGAACCCGCACCGACCCTAGAGCGGTATCGCGTTGGATCGGATCACCCCCTATCCGTCATGGCCGGGCTTGACCCGGCCATCTCTGAGATCCGCGGGTCAAGCCCGCGGATGACGGTTTGGGGTGCTTCAAGTTAGCCCGATCGTGCCCTAGCGGGTCAGCACGACATCGACGATCGCGGTTTGGCCGTCGGCGACCGATCTGAGGCCGCCGGCGAGCGCCGCCGCCAGTTCGCCCGGCCGCTCGGCGCGCCAGCCGGGAAAGCCGAACGGGCGGCCGAGCTCGGCGTAATCCGGGCCGTCGATGTGGACGCCGTGCCACAGGTCCTCGGCCTGCGCGACGCCATCCTGGTAATGGTGCTCGTGCCCCGCCTGCATCGCGCGGTATTTCTTGTTGTTGCAGACGACGATCAGGATCGGCAGGTCGTAATTCTTCGCCGCGCCCAAGGCCTGCGTGATCGGATTGTAGAGGAACGAGCCGTCGCCGAGGATTGCCGCCACCGGCCGATCCTTGCGGCCAAGCTTGACGCCCAGCGCCATGCCGAGCCCCTGGCCGAGACCGCCGCCCGGCCGGAAGAAGCTCTGCGGCTCTTGCCATGGCAGGTGCTGCTGCAACAGCGCCGAATGGGTGATCGTCTCCTCGACGAAGACCGCATCCTTGGGCATTGCGGCGCGCAGCGCGCCGACCAGCGCCAGCGGCGAAATCTGCTCGCCCTTCGCCGCCTCGGCCTCGGCCGCGCGTTCGGCGGCGACGATGCGGTCGTGTTCGCGCCGCCAGCGCGCGAGGCGCTCGTCATGTTGCGCCGGCGCCGGCCGGCCGGCCGCCGCGGCGAGCGCGCGCAGCGACAGCGCGATGTCGCCTTCGAGATAATCGTCGGCCTGCAGGCTCTGATACACCATCGTGCCCTTGAGCGGGTTGGGGTCGATCGCGACGATGCGCCCGCTCGTCGGCTTCCGGCTCGGCGGATACCACGGCGCCTTGCACGCGACGAGCAGCACGAGGTCGGCGTCCCTGACGACCGCCTCGATGTGCTGGCCGAGAAAGAGCGGGTGGTCCTTCGGGAAATTGGCGAACGAGCCGCCGCGCCCGCCGACCGGGATCGCGAACGCCTCGGCGAAGGCGACGAGCGCGGCGAAGGCGGCCGGATCGCGGCCGGCGGTCTCGGTCAGGATGACCGGGTGCCGCGCCGCCGCGACGAGCGCGGCGACACGCTCGACATCTGCCGTCGTCGCTGCCGTCTTTGGCGCCGGCGGCACCTGCCGCGGATGCTCGCGCGGCGTCCAGTCCTGCAGCATCACTTCCAGCGGCGCGTTGAGATAGACCGGCCCCATCGGGCTGCGCTGCGCGAATTCGCCGGCCCGCACGACATGCTCGTAGAGCGTGTGGACGCTGCCCGCCTGCGTCGCCCACTTCGTGACCGGCTCGACCAGACGCTGCGGCCCGCCGACGATACTGAGGGCGCGATACCATTGCGGCTCGATCGGCAGCGCCGGGTCCTCGCCGAAGCTGATCGATTCGCCCGACAGGATCACCATCGGCGTCTCGCTGAGCAGCGCCGAATGCATTCCCGCCGTGCCCTGTAACAGGCCGGCGCCGGCATGCAGCAGGACGGCCTGCATGCGGCCGGTCGCGGCCGTGCAGCCCATCGCCATATCGACCGCGAGCGTCTCGTGCCAGCAATCGATATAGCCGGGGCCGGGCTTCTGGTTGACCTTCTGGCGGGCCAGCGCCTCCCACACCGGCGACCATTCCGAGCCGGGCGAGGCGATGATGTAATCGAGACCGAGATGACGGAACGCGTCGAGGATCGCTTCGCCGCCGTCGCAATACTGCTTCATGGGTCGTACCTCTGAGCGAAAATATAAGTAAATCAGCCAGTTGCGAGTTAAAGCCGCGGGCCGTGTGCGAAACGTGTAGGATATACGGCCTTATACGCGGCTAGGCACCGGAGGCTAGCGCAATTCGCCGTCTTCGCCTAGACTGCCGCCCTCGCACAGCACAAGCAGATTGAGGAT
>DATJUL010000178.1:0-14877 GCA_035502295.1 Allostellaceae bacterium
ATTGGCGAAATCGAGCGACGAGACGCGGAACAAGGCGCCGGCGCCCTCGGCGTCCGACGCGGTGATGATCGGCGTGTTGACCCAGAAAAAGCCGTCCTCATCAAAGAAGCGGTGGATCGCCGCGGCGAGCGTGTGGCGCACCCGCGTCGCCGCGCCGATGACGTTGGTCCGCGGCCGCAGATGCGCGACCTCGCGCAGGTATTCCAATGTGTGCGGCTTCGGCTGGATCGGATAGGTCTCGGGGTCGTCGACCCAGCCGATGACGCAAATGGCACTCGCCTGCATCTCGAAGGGCTGGCCCTTGGCCGGCGACGGCACGATCATGCCGGTCGCTGCGACCGCGCAGCCGGCCGACAGATGCAAGACCTCGCTGGCGTAATTCGGCAAATTGTTCGGCGCGACGACCTGCAGCGGGTAAAACGACGATCCGTCCGACACATGCACAAACGAGATGCCGGCGCGCGAATCCCGCCGCGTGCGCACCCAGCCGTGCACCGTCACCGGCGCGTCAGAGGGCGCCTCGCCCGCCAGCACCGCGCGCACGCCGAAAACATCGTTCTGCATGACGCTGAGGTAATGAGGCGGCGGCTGCTTGTCCAGCGATCCCGTTGCGCCGGCCGGGCGAAGGCGAGATGATGGCGTCTCGGCAGCGGCGCCGCCGCTGCCCACAGCACGGAGGGGAGCCTCGATGGCCTACGAAGGAATGATTGCCGAGACCGTCACGATCACCGGCGACAAAGGCGAGACGATTTCGGCCTATGTCGCGCGGCCCTTGGGCGCCGGGCCGTTCCCCGGCATGGTCTTGCTGCACCACGCGCCGGGTTGGGACGAATGGTATCGCGAGGCGACCCGCCGGTTCGCGCATCACGGCTACGCGACGATCAGCCATAACCTCTACCACCGCGCCGGCCCCGGCAATCCCGACGATGTCGCGGCCAAGGTGCGCGCCTCGGGCGGCGTCCCCGACGCGCAGGTCATCGGCGACACCGAGGGCGCCGTGCAATGGCTGAAGGCGCAGCCGTGGTCGAGCGGCAAGGTTGGGGTGTTCGGCACCTGCTCGGGCGGGCGGCAGACCTTCCTCTACGCCTGCCACACCAACAGCATCAACGCCGCCTGCGAATTGTGGGGCGGCCGCGTCGTGATGAGCAAGGAAGAACTCAACCCGAAACAGCCGGTTGCGCCGATCGAATACACGCAGAAGCTGTCTTGCCCGCTCCTTGGTCTGTTTGGCAACGAAGACCGCGCGCCGACCCCGGAACAGGTCAATCAACACGAGGCCGAACTGAAGAAATACGGCAAGAACTATGAATTCCACCGCTATGACGGGGCCGGCCACGGCTTTTTCTATTACGACCGGCCGGCCTACCGCATCGAGCAGGCATTGGACGGCTGGAAGAAGGTGTTTGCGTTCCTCGAAAAGCACTTGTCATAAGCCCCAAAGCCCTTCGTCATTGCGAGGCGCGGAGCGACGACGCAATCTCGCCGATTTCAACGGGATTGCCTCGCTTCGCTCGCAATGACGGAACGTTGGAGAATTCAGCTCCGATGTGCACCTCGATCGTCGAGATCGTCCAGGCCGCCGGTGCCGGCAAGACCGGTGACGGGTGGATCGAGTTGACCCATTCCGTGGTCTCCTACGACCACCCGCACCACGCCGTTCTGGAAGAGGCGATCACGATCGATTTCGTCAACAGCGGGATGGGCCCCGGCGCGCGCGTCGCGGTCGAACTGACGCTGGAGGCGGCGAAGGAACTCAACGCCGCCCTCGCTCGCGCGATCGCCCAGGCCGAGATCGAGGAATCCCATCGCCACCGCCCGGTGTCGCCCCGGATACCGGCCGCCTGACCGGGCTTCGGCTCGGCCACCACGTTGTGAATCGCGGCAATTTCGACGCGTTGGGAAGGCCCTCGCACCCTGAACCAGAACGCGATCGACCTCGGGGCCGGGCCGTTCTGATTGGCCCTCGTGCAGGGCAGTGCCGATCTCGGCGACGGCCGCTGTCCCCGGCGTCGATCATGCCAAGTGGCTGCGCCCGCTCGCTTATTCCCGAAAGCCGATCGGTTCATCCAAGTCGGTGCGGCGAGTCGGCGAGGCCGGCGGCGGAACCATGGTCGTGCCCTGTCGCGTGGTCGCAGGCGCTGTGCCGCGCGAAAGTTTCGGACTGGCCTTCTGGCGCGTTAACTCGCCCCGCAAAGCCGTGAGTTCGGCCTGCAATGCAATCACCTGGGCGCGGGCGTCTTCGGCCGCCGCATTCCGGCTCTCCACGATTCCTTGCAGCTGGGCGAGTGCGGCGTCGCGCCCGGCGGCTTCCGCCTCAACCTTTTCCATTCGGATCATTACTTCCTCCGCGCGACGGTTCGCCTCGACGAGCGCTGCGCCGCGCGCCGCGCGCTCCTTGAGCAGCGCGAGCATGCGCGCGCGGCTGGTGGCGTTTTTGTCTTCGGCATCGCGCTTTGCCAGATCGAGCGCGGCCTCCGCCGCGGCCAAGCGAGTGCGCAGCTCCTCGGTCTCTCTAACGGCCCCGGCAAGCGTCTCGACCAGAGCGGTGAACTCGGCCTCACGGGTTTCCAACTTGTCGCGCAACGCGGCTGCAAGCGCGGCCGCCACTTCCCGCTCTTCCGCCGCTGATGCCTCGATGCGAGTAAGGGCGGCCTCGCGCTCCGCCAGCTCTACGTGCAATGCGTCCACCGTGGCGGCGGTTTCCGCCTCGTGATCGGCGGCGGCAGCCTCGAAACTCGCCATCGCCGCCTCTCGCTCGCGCACCACCGCACCAAGCGCCTCCACCTCGGCCTGCAAGGAAGCCATCTCTCGTGCTGCGTTCGCGAGCAGATGTTCGCGTTCGGCGAGTTGCGCTTGCGCCGTTTCGACAGCCGTGTGCAGGCGGGTGCGTTCTGCTTCAGCGCCTGCCATCGCTTCTTGCAGCGCGGCAATTTCGGCCTCGGCTCGCGGCAGCTCGGCCTTGAGCAAGGTGATTTCATCGACTGTCGTCGCGAGCACCTGCTCGCGCTCTGCCAGTCTTTCTTCAACTGCGGTGACAACGGCGCGCAGTGTGGCGCTTTCCGTTTGGCTGCCGGCGAGCGCAGCATCGCGGGCAGTGAGCGTGGCACGCAGCTCCGCCATTTCCAAATCGCGAGACGCGATATCCGCTTGCAGAGAGGCGCTTGTCGCATGGCCGCCTGCCAGTGCATCATCGCGATCGATAAGCGCAGCACGCAGTTCATCGAGTTCCAAATCGCGGGAAACCAAGTCCTGCTGAAAGCGCAGCAACGCCTGCTCGTGCTGGCCAAGCATTGATTCGGCCTCGCTCAGCGCCGCGCTGCGTTCTGCGAGTCGGCTTTCGAGATGCGCGCGGCCGGCCCGATGCTCGGCTGAAGTTTCCTCGGCGGCGGCAAGCGCCATATTGCGGTCATGGAGCTCCCGCCGCAAAACCCCCAACTCGCTTCCGTATTTCTCGGTCAGCGACTTGGCCTCGGTCAGTTCATACTCGAGACGGGCGACCGACACTTCGGCCGTCGCCAGCCGTGCGACTGCTTCCTGTCGGCCGAGTAGCTCCTCCTCGATGCGCTCGTTCGCCGCGGCAAGCGCGCCGCGCTCAGCCGCCAGCTCACCGTGGGCAGCCGCAAGGCGTGACGCCGCCGCCTCTGCCTCTTCGCGCAGCTCCATGATGTCTGCTTCGAGCCGGTTAACTTCCTGCGCGAGGCGGGTCTCACGCTCGCGGAGCTCACCGCGGAGAGGGAGCGGCTCGACGCCGTCCCGCGTCGCCCAGCCAATTCTTCGCCAAGGGAAAAGGCGCCGCCACAAACGCGGGCCGACGGCGGCAAACCGCAACGCGGCGGACGGCTCAGCGTTGTCCACCCGTACCAAGGCTCTGGTGCCGGCAAGAGACGATCCCGCCGCGCCGATCGCGCCGTCGGCAGGGCTTACCACCGAAGGAGAGCCCTCTCCCGGATAGAGTCGCGACACCTTCTCGAATTCCCGCTCGAAAGGCCGATTGATCTCACGGTATAAAACGATTCGATCGACCGTCGACATGATCTCGTCGCGCGCGGCGGCGTCCTCGGTCCAACGTCGCAAAAGTTCGTACAGCGAGCGCACCAACGGCAGGCGCGCCTCGACCCTGTCAAACCGCTCCGGCCGGTCTATCGGGTCGATAATACCCGCGAGGACGTTGTCGAGTTCGGGATCGCTCTGGTCGGCGGCAAGACCGAGGAATTGCCGCAGCTTGAGGAGGTTCTTCCGCGGTTCGCGAAACCATGTTTCATACTCGATCACGCACGGTTCGAGGCCCTCCAGGCCCTTCAGGATATCCACCATGTAGGTTAGCCACCGCGCCTCGCCGGTGTCGCGAGGGAGCCCCTCCTTTGCGGCGAGCGCACCGGCGACCTGCCCCGGATCGCGCAGGCAAATCACTGTTTTGAGTGTGATCTCAAGATCGCGAAGGGCGGGTCGCCAGACTGGCAGCAGACGAGACATCTGCGGATCCGCTAAAAGGAACGATCCGCGCCGGTCCAAATACGTACCCAGCACCTGCCCCAGTTCGCGCTCCAAGGGGCGAAGCCGCGTATCCGCCCACCATGCGTTGGGGAGTTGCAAATCGTGGAACGGCGTCTCTTGATCGCGGTCGAACACGCTGAGGATGCGGCTGTTCAACACTTCGATCGGCGCCACATCAGGGTTGGGAGCCCCGGCGGGCTCGCTGCCCTCTCGAGCGTGGACCCCAAGCACGGCGAGAGCCCGACGGCAAAGCTCAATCCCGCTGTGCTGCGCGCCAAGCAGCGCGACACAGAAACGCGCGTTATCCGTAATGACCGCAAGGCGCCGGCGGCGCGCCGCCGACTCGGCAGGGGTAGGCCGGTTCGACGGTTCGGTCATCGCGGCCTCACCCCTTTTCCGATCTGAGGCGGATCAGAATCCCGCCGTTCACGACTGAGCCGATCGCTCCCCTACTTTACCGGAAAGCCCGGCTACATTAAAACCCGACACGAAGGCATCAGTGGCTCTCGTTGAGCGGGCGAGCGAGTGGAGACGCGGAGAACCAGACATAGTCAGCACTTGCACTGAGGACATTTAACCGAATGTCACAAGAAAACCGCGCCGAGCACCCGAAAAATGCAGGTAGTTCGATCGATGAAGATCTCGCGATGGCTCTCGATTCCGAGTTCCTCGATGATGAATATCTGTTGAGGGCTTTCGGGCTTACGAGATCGCAGCGAGACAGCTTCGCTGAGTGCTACGGCCGGCTCCCTGCAGTCGATCGTCCTGCGCTATCGCCCTTTTTCGATGGGGCTTGGTATCTCGATCAATATGCCGACGTCCGGGAGAGCGGGCGCGATCCATTTCTGCACTTTGTCCGCTACGGTGTCTTCGAGCTGCGGTCGCCGCACCCGCTGATCTCAATGCGGCGGGTCTATGATGATAATTTCGAGCTCTTCTATCGTGAAGGCGGCTGCCGGTCATTGTTGCGGGTCCTGCGCGAGAACCGCTCCGATCCGAGCGATCACTTCGACGTGAAGTTCTACCTCGATCGCTATCCGGAAGCCCGCCGGCACCCCGCGGGAGCGCTCTGCCACTTCCTTGAGCGCGGCGTACGCGAATGGTACTGGCCGAACGCTTATTTTGATCCCAAATGGTACGCTCAACGCCACCCTCAGCTTGCGCACGATGCGCCGTCGATGCTGCGCCATTTCATCGATCGCGCGAGCAGACCCGCACGAGCGTCGGAGCCGAAGGCGGGGCACGCAATGGACGCGAAACCGGCTGCTCCAGCCGACCACGAGGGCGGCCAGATCGTCGTCGTGCTCGGCATGCATCGCAGCGGAACATCGCTCTGCTCGCATGTTCTGAGCACGCTCGGGATCGATATGGGCGACATCATCGAACCGACGGCGGCAAATGCCCGCGGTCATTGGGAACGACCCGACCTCCGCGAGCTGCAGGACGGGGTGCTCGATCTGTTCGCTCGCGGCTATCGTTCGGCAAAGCACGATCTGCCGCTGCCGAGCGCTTGGTGGGAGGATTCGCGGGTTGCCCCGCTGCGGGAAGAGATCGAGCGTGTTGTGCGCTCGTTGATGGCGCAAGGACGCCCGTTCGGCTTCAAGGACCCCCGCACCGCGCGGCTCTTGCCGATGTGGCGGCAGGTTTTCCGCTCCCTCGGTCTTGTCCCGAAACCCGTGCTGTGCCTGCGGAACCCGGCGCAGATCGCGCGCTCCGTGGCGGCCCGCGACGGGCTCGACCCCGCGCTCGGCGAATATCGCTGGTTTCTCTATATGATGGACATCCTCCAGAGTTTTCTCGATGACGAGATTTGCGTCATCGAATACGAGGATTGGTTCACCGCGCCGCAGCGCAATCTCGCAAAGCTCGGCCGCTTTCTCGCCCTGCCGTGGGCCGAGGCGCCGACCGACATCATCGACCCGCGGTTGCGGCACGACGACCCGCGGCCAACCGAGCCGCGCCATCCGCTGCTGCGATCCTGCTATGAACTGGCGCGGCGCTGTGCCGACGATCCGGCCGCCCGCCAGGCACTGTCGCAGATGGTCCGCGAGTTTGCCTCCTATCAGAGCTTACAGAGCCCCCTGCAACAGGAGCTTGATCGCCGCCTGGCCGGTTCCGTGGCCCAAATTCCCCGGCCGCGCATCACCTCCCCACAGCCTCCTTCCGCGGGATGCCCGAGCCTTGCCGGCGCCCCTTCAGACAGACACAACGGAGAACCGCATGCGCAGACAGAGCTTGACCCGCGCCGCCCAGAACCACAGCCGCCGAGCAAATTCGCCCTGGCATTTCAGCGCGCTGCAGCGTCCGGCCTTTGCCTGACCATGCCGGAGGCCTACCGGCGGCGCCCCGGGCCGAGCAAGGTCTATTGCATCCTGTTCACGCCGCGCAGCGGCAGCACGTGGCTTGCCCAGGAAATCGCTCGCTTGGATGTTATGGCTCATCCGGGTGAATATTTTCAGGCGGATGAGTTACATAATGCGCTGGCTGAAAACCCATGCGAGAATATTGTAGAGTATTACGATTTGGTGTCAAAGACTAAGATGACCATTGATGGCATTTTTGGCTTTCAAATAAGCTATTTTGACCTCGAACAACTCGAAATAGATTTAGGATTGGTTCATCTTATGGCCAAAAATAGGTATTTTATATATTTGAATCGGAGGAACTTTGTGCAGCAGGGCGTATCGCTTCACCTTGCCCACGAGACCCGCCGCTTTCACAGCCTTTGGGAGCCGGACACACCCGATGGGCGCGAGCGCCCAGTTCATTACGATGGTGTGAAGATCAAATACTGGATCGCGCACATCCTCTACCAGGAGTATGGCATCGAGCAGTGGCTTCAAGCGCGTAGCCTCGCGACGCTGCGGATCAGCTACGAGGACATGCTGCCTGACATCGACGGGATAATCGCCAAGATTGCGCGGTGGATCGAGGTGGACGTCGACTTCGCACGGCCGCGGTTGCCGATACCCTCCCCTGCGCGGCTCTATTCCAAGGTGAACCGCGAATTCGAAGCTCGGTTCCGCGCGGAAAACGGTGTATGGTGCGACGAATGGACCGCACTGCGCGGGCAGGCCTTTTGTGAGTCCGAGTGGCCCGGGCCGGGCGACCTCAACGATGGCCCAGACAGCCGTTCCCGCGGTATAACGCACTCCGTTTGAGGGAACCCGATCGTCATGAGCGACCTCGCTCTCCCTTATGTGCTGCCGCCAATCCGCGATCCCGACCTTGAGTTCGTCAAATACTACAACCTCCTGAAGTGCTTATTGGGGCGGCGACAGCGCAAGGCGCGGATCGATGCGATGCCGTTCGACCTCACGATCGACATGACAACGACATGCCAGCTCCGCTGCCCTTATTGCGATACCGGCAATGGGAGCATGACCCGCCCCAAGCGGGTCATGAAACAGGAGATGTACGACACGATCCTCGGCCGAGTCGCCGATCCCTGCTTCATCATCCTATTTTTCAGCACCGGCGAGCCGCTGCTCAACAAGGGCCTGGGCGATCTCGTTGCCACCAGCAAGGACCGCGAGATCTTTTCGATCATCTCGACCAATCTAAGCCTCAGGCTGTCGGACAATACGCTGACGGCGTTGTTGCACAGCGGTCTCGGCATCATCAGCGTGTCGCTCGATGGCGCGAGCCCCGAGAGCTATGTGCAGTACCGGCGGCGCGGCGACTTCAACTTGGTTGCCGACAATATCCAGCGCCTCGTCGCGCTGAAGAAGAAACTCGGGCTGACCTATCCGCTGATCGAGTGGCGCTTTTTGCGGTTTCGCCACAACGAGCATGAGGAGCCTCTCGCGCGGCGCATGGCGGAGGCCTGGGGCATCGACTTGATGGAGTTCTCGACCGGCGCGACACCGCCGGACGATCATCCCGCCTCGGATGGGGTGTTCGCCGCGCGCAACGCGCCTCTCGGGCCGGCGATCACCGGCCCGGCACTCTACCGTCTCGCGGCCGCGCAGAAGCGCGCCCGCCTTATCGCAAAACTGGTGCCGGACATCATGATCGGCGGCGCGATCGACATGGCGACAGCCACCCCGAAATGCGACTGGCTTTATTACAGCGGCATGATCTACCCCGACGGCCGCGTCGCGCCGTGCTGCCTGCCGAGCAGCGTCGACACGGATTTCGTCGATTCCATCGGCGACTATTCGACCTATACCGATCTCTTCAACAGCGAGAAGCACGTGGCGTCCCGCGAGTTGTTCACGACCGGTGCCAAGGCGGGAACAGTCTGCGACAACTGCCCCAATCCGGGAGCGCAGCACTATCAGTTCCGCATGGCGACGCGCGCGGTACTCCGCAACGCCCCGGATTGGGTCGCCAAATGCCTGATCGCCAATCCCGACGCGTTTTTCTTCGACGACGATTCGGAGTTGGTGCCCGAGGTGCGCGCCATTCGCGACCTCGGAGGCGCCGCCGACGTTGACATCGACGATCGGGTCATCGCGAGATTAGCGGCTCTCGGAGAGACCTGTTCCGGCACCGTCGTCGAAGCGCTGAGCTAGCAAAGGGTCCACGTTCTTATAGCGACACAGTTACTGACAACCGTCCGATAAAAAAGCAGTTTTTGGACGCGGTGAAAGGAATGAAACCATGCCAATTGAGACGAACGATCTTGCCGCAGCGTCGTGGACATGGAACCTCAAGGAAGAACCGATTGAAAGCGTCAACGGGAGGATCCACGATGGCTTCCCGTTCGACCGCCTTGTTGAGCGCGCGGATAAATACGTCGGCCGGATCATGTGGATGGGCCGCGATACCCCGTTGAAAATCGGCGCCAGAACACTGGAAATTGGAAGTGGTACCGGCTACTTGATGCAAGGCGTCGAGCGCCACCTTCGGCTAGCAGGACGGCCGGCGGAGCGAATCCTCGGCCTTGATATCGCCGAGCACATGCTCGCGAGGGCGCGCGCGCGTCTCGCCAGCGATCCAGTGTTCGGTTTCGTGCATTACGACGGCATCGATGTGCCGCTGCCCGACCGGTCGCTCGACTTAATCTACAGCGTCTCGGTGTTGCAGCACATACCAAAGCCCTACGTCTACAATCTGTTCTTCGAAATCCACCGGTTGCTGGCAGATGGCGGCTTTGCCGTGGTCCAGGTGCTGAGCTTCAAGCATCTTCCGAATTTATTGTGGTCCTGGCGCGATGAAGTCAACAACCAGGTTCTCAAACCGCGGGTAGGACCCCAGGCCGGTGGTAATTTCCCGCCGATGTGGCATCACTACTACTCTACCGAGGAACTTGAAGCAGTATTCAAGGCAACAGGATACGACATCTTTCAAATAAGTGATGATGGAATGTCAATTTGGTCTTTACTCCGACGCTAGCCTCCTTCGGGTGAATTCTGTAAATGGCTTTCTAGTCGTTGATCCTTTCCGCAATCAACGACACCTTCGCCCATTTCGTCGTAGCGGATAGGTTGCCGTAGATCAGGTGGCCAACATAAAGGCCGCCCGTTGTCCAGTGTTGCACGATTGGATCGATCCCGTGCTCGCCGGCGGTGATCAGTGCCGCGATCTTGGGCAATAGATCGATGTGAAGGGTTGTCGGCCTCCGATACGGGATGCCATTAGGGTAAATGCCATAGGTCGAAAGCAGATCGTCATATCCGAAGGGATTCTCGCGATCATAAAAGTATGGATGCCGCAGATGGTTCGCAGTTTTCGCCTGCGCGATAATCAATTGGTAAAATAAGGTCTGATGCGCCACTCTGTCGCTGAATACCGCAGCAACCAAAACATCCGTCAGCGTCGCTTGCCCGCACGGCTGGCGCTTCGGCACGCGGAGAACTACGGTGGTAACAGTAGCGTTGAGCGTCAATGACGATATCGACGCAAGGTTGACTGAGTGCCAACTGCTGGGATAGCCCGGATAGTTGTCGGTCGTCGTCGGTTCGAGGAAGGAGTCGAGCTCCTGCTTCAGATAGCCGCCGGTGCAGGGCAGCCGGTCGCCGTGGCTCGACAGGCGGACGTGAATGGTCCCGTTGCGGGTGAACTGCAATGCCTCAAAGTCGGGCGATTGCGCGAGAAAGCAATCCATGTCGCCGGCAGGGCAGGCGACCCGAGCGAAGGGCGTCATATCCGGGCCGGGCGTGTGCCATTGCGCGATATGCCATGTTCCCGCCGGGTTCGACGGGCCGTAAAGAGTGTGAGCGTATGGGCCGGTTTCTCCCGCATGGCGCAGCCAAAATCCCGAGCGCGCCCACGGCGCCACGACGACCGAATTGGCACGCACTTGTTGAAAGGCGAATGCTGCCAGACAGAGGGCCAGCATTCCGAGCCGCATCATCATCGAGGTCGGCTCGCTACCCGGTGCTGGACCGGCCAGGCACCGCCAGGCGGGCGCGCGCGCCGGAGGCGGCGGTGGCATAGACTTCGAGGCGCGGCACTTCGGCATCGTCAAGCGGCGGCGCGGGCACGATCGAAAAGCCGTACCATGCGGCCGAGCGTCCATCCGGCATCGGACCGGTCAGCGAGCGGTCCGCCCACGCCAATCCGCGCAGCTGGCCGTCGACGAACGCTTCCACCAGCAACGGGTCGCCGGTCTCCTCGGACCAGGCGGCCCAGCCGAGGATGCCGCGGGCATCGACCGCCTCGATCGCGCCGTCGATCGCGCCGTCGCCATCTCCCGGCGCCGCGGTCGGGTGTTCTGCCAACGCGCCCCAGGCGGTCACGCTCACCTCTGAAATGCCGGGCGCAGCGGCGTTTTGGCGGCGCTGCTCTGCCGCGAAGCACAGCAATTCGTCGAGCAGTTGCTCGCCGCTGCAAAGCGGCAGGACCTTGCCTTTCGCATAGAGACGCACGCGTTCGGCCGGCGCCCCGATATCGAACACCGCCAACGGCAGCCCGAGGCACATCGCTTCCTCGGCGACATAGCAAAAGGTTTCCGGCCAGATCGACGGAACGAGCACGAGATTGACCCGCTGCCGCGTGATCTCCGCGGCCAGCTGCTCGGACAGGTAGCGGCCGGTCACGGTCGCCCCGTGCAGCTTTTCGGCGCGGTCGATCGTGCCGATGACGACGAGCGAGATGGCCGGGTCGCCGCGCGCCTCGATGGCCGCGGCGAGACTTTCGACGATGCGCGCGCCCTTGGCTTCGTGAACAGCGCCGACCACGGCGATCCGCACGCCCGGTTCGTCGGCGACGGCGAAACCCGCCGGCGCCGCGAAATGGTCGGCAAAATGCGGGATGACCTTAATCCGTTCCGGCGCAATCGCGTAAACCTGCGCGAGCCGGGTTGCCCCCTCGCGCGAAAAACAGACGAAGGTTCGCGTCAACGCCGCAAGCCGGCCGAACAGCTCGCGCCAGCGGCGCATCGAAAATTGCTTTTGTGCCGCGGGATCGAGCCGGAAATGCGGGTTGCCGACGGCGCAGCGGTCGCACACCTCGATATCGGGCAGACCGCAATACCTGTCTTCGCTGTTCAGCAGGTTCAGCGACGGGCAGACGATAAAATAATCGTGCAGGTAGACCGTGACCGCCGCCCCGCGGGTTTCGACGAATTCCACGATTTTGCTCAGGCCGCTCTCCACCTCCGGCAATTCCGCCAATTGGTTGACGATGACCTCGTCGAGTTCGACCAGGCGAGCCAGCGCGAGCGCGTCATCGAGCGAGGACCGGCGGAAGACCCGTTGCACGCCACCGGCGAGGACCGTTACGCGTACCGAGGGGTCGCGGTCGCTCCAGCTGGCGCGAATGATCGCGTGGCCGTCGGCGGTGAGGTCATCGACGAGCTTGCTGCTGAAGACGTGCGAGCCACCCGTCAGTTCGTGGTCAAACAGCAGGATTGCGCGCCCGCGAGTATTCCGCGCGGCGAGCATGAAGGCGACAAGGTCGCGGATCGGACCGATCGGGTCGGCGCGGAAGAACGCAGCGACCTCGGCTTCGTATTCCGGGTAGCGTTCCTGCACGACAGAAAGGCTCTTCTGCAACAGCGCGAGCTTCTCGTCCTGATAGATCCCGCCATGCTTGTGATAGACGAACAGGTTGGGGACGAGGACGTTGCGAAAGCCGGCGCGGGCGGCGCGCAGGCACCAATCGTTTTCCTCTCCGTAGCCCTTGCCGAAGGCTTCGCGGTCGTACCAGCCGATGCGGTCTATTGCAGCCCGGTTATGGGCCATGCAAAACCCGACACCGGAGGGCAGATCGATGCGGCACTCCTTGCCGTCTACCCGAGCGAGCGCCGCATCAATCGTTTCGACGGGCAGGCCGAGATAGAGGGGGTTATCGACCCCGAGGAAGGGGAAGCTGGCGCTCGTCCCGGCATTTGTGAACGGGGTCGTGCTGGCGATCGTCGGGTCCTCGAAGATCGGCCCCACCAATCGCTCAAGCCAATTGGGCGGCAATACCGTGTCGGTGTTGAGGACGACGACATGCCGATCCGGCGGCGCGTATTCGATCGCCAAGCACATTGCGCCGACATAGCCGCGGTTGTGTTCGACGCGCACGAGCGTGATGTTGTCATGTGCCGCGGCCAAGGCTCGCAGATAAGCGATGATTTTCGGGTCGTCATTGCCGTTGTCGATCACGACGACCGAATGGGGTGACGAGGTATTCGTTAACAACGACGTAAAGAACGGGCGTAAATAAGTGCTGCCACGATACACTGAAGCCAACAACGTAACCGGCTCAGGCAGTCGGAGGGATGCCGGCTCCGCAGTCGAGACAAGCGATAAGATGTTGCCGAGGGACTTACTGCGCGAGAAGCTCTGATCGCCCCAGCGGGCGGCTTCGGGAGTATATTCCGAACATTCGATTTCTTCTGGACATTCCGGCGCGAGCCGCTCGACGATCCACGAACCGTCCACCGTTTTGAGTTCACACAATTCGACGGTAAGGCTCGCGCCTTGCTCCAATTCCACGATCAAGGTCAGTCGATTCGCGCTCTCGGATGCCAATTCCGCATCGACGACCCAAAAGCCGCTCCGCTTTGCCTGCTCAAAATTCCATGCGTTGTAGACATCCGCCCGGCCGCTTCCGGTTTTGGCCTTTACGCGCACGGTACCGCGTTCGTTCTCAATCGCCAGATAAACGCCGACGACTTCCGTATTCTCGTGGAAGACCCACCCCTCGACGACCAATGTCTCGTCAAGGCTCAGCTTGTCGATGTAGAAATGCAAATTTTCAAGAAGATTTCTGCCAAAGCTGCTGGTGGACGACGTCACGAGAGGGCCAATTCCAACCAAGGGTAAGGCTCGGATCGAGCGTTCGCAAAACCCGCAACATCGCCGAGAGCGGTTTTTGTAAGTGCACCTGGCACGAGTGTCAACCCGACGCGCTGCCCGCGAAGCGCCTTTTGCCGCGAAATCGGCACCGGGTCAATCGCGTGCACGACCATATCACGCTGGTATAGTATAGTGTCTTCAGGCTGAACCCGGTCCGGTGCTGCCGGCAAGATTGGGGCACGCTATCGATTGGGCCGCACCGGACCTCGGTTGAACTGTGGTGAGGTATGGCTTTGGATCATCCGCCCTCATTCGAATGGATCAAGCGGCGCTTCCAAATTCGCTCAGGTGATAGCGCTGTCGTCGTGATGCCGTACGATCGACTGAAGTCGATGCTGGCGTTTTTCCTTGAACTCGCGTCGGTCGACGAGGAATGGTACGGGGCGACCTACCCTGACGTTGCCGAAGGGATCGAGGCTGGTGCCTTGGCCTCGGCTAAAGAGCATTATGTCCGCTACGGATACTTCGAGGGTCGCTTGCCACGTAAACCTGCGGTCGACGAGACTTGGTATTTGTCGATAAACTCCGACGTCGCCGAAGGGATCGCTGGCGGCGGACTTGCGCCAAACGAGCATTATCAGGAGCATGGCTATCGTGAGGGGCGGTTGCCGGTCAGACTCCCGAGCTATCTGGAGTAGGCCCGATCCCCCAACGAGCCGCTTCGTCGCGACAATTCGCCGGCCATGCACGCCGAAGTTGCTCCTACCCCACCGCTGGCGGGCCTGTCGGCGGTCTGCGGTCGTGGCGTTCCTGGATCGCCAGCCGTGTGACCCGAGCTGACTTTGACCGACGCGGTTCACCCGCCGAGCACTTGTTTCATCGTCGTGCCGATGGCGGCGGGGCTTTCGGTGATTGTGACGCCGGCGGAGCGCAGCGCCTCCATCTTGTCCCCCGCGCCGCCCTTGCCGCCGGCGATGATCGCGCCAGCGTGGCCCATGCGGCGGCCGGGCGGCGAAGCGGCGCCGGCGATAAAGCCGACCATCGGCTTGCGGGTTCGGTGCGAGCGCAGGAAATGCGCGGCTTCCTCCTCGGCGGCGCCGCCGATCTCGCCGATCATGACGATGGCCTCGGTCTCGGCGTCGGCGAGAAACAGGTCGAGCACGTCGATGAAATCGAGACCGTGGATCGGGTCGCCGCCGATCCCGAC
>DATJUL010000179.1:0-7644 GCA_035502295.1 Allostellaceae bacterium
GGCGCGGCACAATTCGCTCGCCGCGTGCGACGAGCAATTGTTTGACGATCTCGTCGTCGAGCGCCGGTTCCTCGGCCGCAGGCTGTTCGTCGTCAGCGATCCTGACGGCATAAGGCGCATCCTGCACGACAATCTCGACAATTACCCGCGCCTCACGTGGATTCGGCGGATGTTCGAGTTCGCCTCGGGCAGCGGCATGCTGCACGCCGAGGGTGCCGCTTGGCGACGGCATCGCCGTCTGATCGCCCCGACGCTCGACCACCGCGCCCTGTTGCCCGACGCGGTGCCCTTGATCGAATTGGCCGAAGAGATGGCGCGGCGCCTGGCCGCGCTGCCGGCGGGCGAGGCGATCGATCTGCACGACGCGTTCCGCCACCTGGTCACGGCCTCGGCCGGCGCCGTATTCGCCGGCGACGACCGCGCGATCGACCCGATGCTCGCAGCCCTTGGCCAGTATCCCGGTCCCTATCGCCTGCTCGATCTGCTGCCGACCCCGTGGCCGCTCCGCTTCCTCGACCGCCGGCGCAAGACCCGCGTCGAGGCGCGCAGATATGCCGCGCTGCTCGATCGGCTCATCGCCGAGCGCCGCCGGGCGCGCTATGCCGGGCGTCGGGACCTGCTGTGGCGTCTGGCGAACGCCGGCGACAGCACCGATGGCGAAGGGTTCGGCCGGGCCGAGTTGCACGACGAAATCCTGACGCGGGCCGCCACCGCCGCGACCTCGCTGCGGCCGCTGCCGTGGGTCTGGTATCTGTTAGCGACGCATCCCGCCGCCGAGGCGCGGCTGCACGGCGAACTCGCCCGGGTACTCGGCGCCCGCCGGCTGACGGTCGCCGACCTCGCCGACCTCGCCTATCTGCGCCGGGTGCTCGACGAGACGATGCGGCTCTACCCGCCGCTGCCCGTCATGATGATGCGCACCGCGCTCGCCGCGGATGTCGTGTGCGGGCTGAGCGTGCCGCCGCGCTCGATCATCGCGATCGTGCCGTGGGTCGTGCACCGCCATAAAAAGTTGTGGCAGGACCCCGACCGCTTTGACCCGGAACGCTTCGCGCCGGCGGCGGCGGCGGCGCGCTCGCGCTACGCCTATCTGCCGTTCGCGGCCGGTCCGCGGGTCTGCGTCGGCGCGTCATTGGCAATGCTGCAGCTGACGATCGCGGTCGCCGTCGTGGCGCGCCGTTTCCGCTTCCGCCTCGCGCCCGGCCGGCCGGTCGAGCCGACGGCCTGGACCAACCTGCGGCCGCAGGGCGGCCTGTGGGTGATCGTCGAGCCGCGCCCGGCGTCGCCGCGATGACCCGCCGCGTCCCGCCGCAGCCATGGATGCGGGAGCCGGCGGTTGCCGCGCTGTTGGCAGCGCTGAGGCAGGCCGGCATCGCGGCGCGGTTCGTCGGCGGCTGCGTGCGCGACGCGCTGCTCGGCGAGCCGATCGCCGACATCGATCTCGCGACCCCGGCGCGCCCGGAACGGGTCATGGCGGCGCTCGCCGCCGCCGGCATCAAGGCGGTGCCCACCGGCATCACGCACGGCACCGTCACCGCCGTCGTCACCACCGGTGGGGCGCCGCGGCATTTCGAGATCACGACGCTGCGCCGCGACGTCGAGACTGACGGCCGGCATGCCCGCGTCGTGTTTGGCGCCGACTGGCGCGAGGACGCGGCCCGCCGCGACTTCACGATCAACGCGATCTACCTCGATCCGGACGGCACGGTGCACGATCCGGTCGGCGGGCTGGCCGATCTGGGGGCGCATCGCGTCCGGTTTGTCGGCGATGCGGCGACGCGCATCGCCGAAGATGTGCTGCGCGTCCTGCGCTATTACCGTTTCGCAGCCCGCTTCGGCCAGGGAGCCGGCGATCCGGCGGCGCGCGCCGCCTGCCGCGGCGCCGTGCCGCTGCTGGCAACGCTGTCGGCCGAGCGGGTCGCGGGCGAATTGCAGCGGCTGCTGGCCCTGCCGATACCGGTCCGGGGTTTGCGCATGATGGAAGAGGACGGGGTGCTGGCCGCGGTGCTGCCCGAGGCGACGCGCATCGATCGGCTGGAGCGGCTGATCGCGATCGAGCGCGTGCCCGACGCACTGCGCCGCCTCGCCGCGCTGGTCGATGCCGACACGCACGCGATGGCAGCGATGGCCGGACGGCTGCGGCTGTCGGCCGCCGAGCGCGACCGCCTCGTCGGGCTGGCGCCGCCGTGGCCGATCGATCCGACGGCCGACGGGCGAGGTCGACGCTTGACGCTCTATCGCCTCGGCGCCCAACGCCTCGTCGATCTGGCGCTGCTGGTCCTGGCCGAGGGCGGACCGGCCGCAGCCGGAGCGTTCCTCGAACTCGCGGCGAGTTGGCAGCCGCCGGCCTTCCCGCTCTCCGGCCGCGACGTGACGGCGCTCGGCATTGCGCCGGGGCCGCGCATCGGTCGGCTGCTGGCGGCGGTGCGACAATGGTGGGAAGAGGGCGATTTTGTCGCCGACCGCACCGCCTGCCTCGCCCGGCTGCGCGAGATCGCCCGCGACGCGGGTCAATAATAGAGGAACGTATCGCGGAAATGGCGGGCACAGACCTGGCGCAACCGGACGACGACCCGAATCGGTTCTCCCGCCGCCGCCCGCAGGGCGACGTCGAGCGCGACGCCCTTCAGCCGCTCGCCGAAATAGGGCGAGATGCGGCTGATCTCGGGAACCGCCGAGACGGCGCGAACGACACCGGGCGGCGTCTCGCTGGCGACCGCGACCGCGACCTTGCCGACGCTGCCGGTCTCGATGAAGCTGCGCAGTTCCGGCCGGTCGCTGCCGCGCTGCACGAGGTCGCGCGAATCGAGAGCGATTCGCGCGATTCGCGTCGGGCCGAACGGGTCGTACTGGTCGCAGGGCGGCATCAGCGCCGGCGGCGGGCCGTTTCCGGTCCACGGCGGGTCGATTGCAATCGTCGGCGGCTGGGCCGCCAGCGGCATAGTGCCGCCGGCAACCAACAGCGCGGCGCCGCACAGCGCCGCCGCCCATCTCCGCCAGAGCCGCATCCCACCCCCCTCGCCCAGCGCATTTCGTGGGGTGACCATAATGCCCGCGAACGGCCCGATTGCGGCCGGCGCCCATCGCGGTGCGGCAATCCGGCGCGCGGGATTCGCGTTTTTTTTTCCGGCGCGACGGAACTTTCCGTTGATTGCCAGGTTCTCGCAGGGCGATATGATACGATGCTTTTTCCCGCGCATCGCCGCGCCGGAGGCATGGTTCGGTAGGGCAAGACGCATAGCAATCAGCGATAAGCTCGGCTTCTTCACGAGGAAAGAGGGACATGACAAAGTTCATGCAACGACGCTCACTGACCCTGACGCGGGTGCTCGTCCTGTGCTCGCCGGCACTGCTGCTCGCCGCGTGCGCCGCGCCACCGCCACCGCCGCCGCCGCCGATGTCGTGCGACGCGTGCGCCCTCGCCCATCAGGCGCTGGCGACCGCGAACGAGGCGCTGTCGACCGCCCAGGCGGCGATGGCGAAGGCCAGTGAAATGTACCAGCGCGGGCTGCGCAAATAGGGTATCTCCGGCTCTGCTCCCGCGGCGTCGGCGCCGCGGGAGCGTGCCGCCCGGTGATTTTTTGGGATGGGCCGATGAAACGGACGCTGTGGCCGCCTTGCCGGCGAGCGCGGCGTTTTGCGCTGCGCTGGCATAATTGGCTGTTGCCGGTGCTGCTCGGCCTTGCCGCGGCAACGGCGGCGCCGGTATCGGCGGCTGAATTTCCGCTCGTCCCCGGTCAGGCTGTCGTCGGTCAACTGCAATATTATACGGCCCAAAAAGGCGAGGTGTTCGAGGACATCGCGCGGCGCTTCGATGTCGGCTATACCGAACTGGTCGAAGCCAACCCCGGCATCGATCCCTGGCTGGTTCGACCCGGCACCCGCATCACGATCCCCTCGCTCTACGTCCTGCCGGCGGCGCCGCATCGCGGCATCGTCCTCAATCTTGCGCAGTACCGGCTGTTTTATTTTCCCCCCGGCGGCGATCGCGTGCTGACCTACCCCGTCGGCCTCGGGGTCACCGGCTGGAAGACGCCGCTCGGCACGACTCGAATCGTCTGGAAGGAACCCAATCCGACCTGGATCCCGCCGGCCTCGATCCGCGCCCAGCACGCGGCCGAGGGCGACATCCTCCCCGCCATGGTTCGGCCCGGCCCCGACAACCCGCTCGGTGCCTTCGCGCTGCATCTCGGCTGGCCGCGGATTCTGATCCATGGCACCAACAAGCCGGACGGCGTCGGGCGCAATGTCAGCCACGGATGCATCCATCTCTACCCCGAGGATATCGCGCAGCTGTTCGGGATGGTCCGGACCGGCACGCCGGTGCGCACGCTCAACGAGCCGGCGGTTGCCGGCTGGGCCGGCGACCGGCTTTATCTGATGGTGCATCCGACCCAGAAGCAGGTCGAACAGATCGACACTGCCAGGCTGGCGACGCCCGACCCGGCCAGAGATGTCCGGCAACTCGTGCAGCGGATAGCCGGCCAATATGCCGATGCGGTCGATTGGACGGCGGTCGATCGCGCCGCCACGGAGCGCACCAACATGCCGGTCGTCGTCGCCGATTTATCGGCTTCGGTCGCCTGGGCGCAGCCGCGCCCCGGCCCGTCCCAGGCGCAGCCTCAACGCGGGCCGGCCTTGGGACAGGATTTCGGGTACGAAGTGCAAGAGGCTTATGCCCGCACGCTGGCGCTGCAGCAGCACCCCCCCGGCGCGGCGGCATCGCCCGGACCGCCGATCCCCCTCATCGGCGAGGCGGCGGAGCAGCAGCCGGCAGCCGACCCGCCGCAATATCCCTATGTCGATCCGGCGCAATCGCCGGACGCGGCCGAGCAGTCGTTCGATCGCGCGATGCAGAATTTCGAGCGCGCCGAGCACCTCGACGACGGGCGATAGCGTCGCGTCCGCGCGCCACTCAGCCGCGTGCCAGGCGGTGCCACAGCAGCGATGCAGACCGGCAAAGCGTTTTTCGCCGCAAACAGCGATGTTCGTGCGGGCATCTGTTGGGGTATCGTGGCGCAACGGAGGTGCGGCCCGTCGCCGCCAAGGAGGAGATGCGAGAATGAGTGGAAATTTCGCGCCGCTGAATTGCCTGAAGGGCGTCAGGGTCGTCGATCTGACGCAGTTCGAGGCGGGGCCGACCTGCACCGAGGCCTTGGCTTGGCTCGGCGCCGAGGTCGTCAAGATCGAGAACCCGAAATCGGGCGACCCCGGCAGGCGCATCGCCAGCACCGACGCAAAGGCGCACGATTCGTTCTATTTCAAAATCCTCAACGCCAACAAGAAATCGGCGACGGTGGATCTCAAGACCGCGGAAGGCGTGCGCCTCGTCAAGGAGCTGGTCAAGAAGGCCGACGTGTTCGCCGAAAACCTGGCGCCCGGCACGATCGAGCGCCTCGGCCTCGGCTATGACGTGCTGAAGGCGCTCAACCCCGGCCTCATCTACTGCCAGGTCAAGGGGTTCGGCGAGGGCAGCCCGTACGAGAAGTCGCTCGCCTTCGACATGATCGCGCAGGCCGCCGGCGGCACGATGAGCGTGACCGGCGAACCCGGCCGCCAGCCGTGCAAGCCCGGCGCGACGATCGGCGACACCGGCACCGGCATGCTGATGGCGATCAGCGTCTTGGGCGCGCTCTACGAGAAGAAAGCGACCGGCAAGGGTCGCCGCCTGCAATTGGCGATGCAGGATTCGGTCATGCATTACATCCGCACCTCGTTCGCGGTCATGAACCAGCAGGGCAACAAACAGGCGGCGCCGCGCATGGGCGCGCAATCAACTTCGGGCGCCCCGGCGCCGTGCGGCATCTACCCGTGCAAGCCGTTCGGTTACAACGACTACGTCTACATCTTCTGCAGCCGCGCCAACCCCGAACACTGGGACCGGCTGTTGAAGGTGATCGGCCGCGAGGAGCTGATCGGCGATCCGCGCTTTGCGACCAACGAAGACCGCAACAAGAACGAATCCTTCATCAACGAGATCATCACCGAGTGGACGAAGGAACACACCAAGGAAGAGGCGATGCAGCTGATCGGCGCGGTCGGTGTGCCGGCCGGCGCGGTGCACGACACGCTGGAGTTGCAGAACGACGCGAGCTTCCAGCAGCGCGGCATCATGCAGACGATGCACCACCCGGACGGCGACTGGGTGTGCGAGGCGTGGCCGGTGCGCTTCGACGGCAAGCCGCCCGAGCTGTTGCCGTCGCCCAAGCTCGGCCAGCACACCGATGAGGTGTTCCGCAGCTGGCTCAACCTCAGCCCCGCCGACCTCGAGAAACTGCGCGACGAAAAGGTGCTCGGCCGCTGACGCGCTGATAGAAGATCGATCGTCATGTGATCAATGGTCAAACAGTGGTCAATCTGGATTGTGAGCAATTTCTAATTGTTGCTTCCCGCACCCGCGATTGGCTGCCGTGTCCTAATCTCCTTCCGAAAGCGTGGTCTCTGGCCGCGTACGAATTGCGCTCGGCGTTGTCGCGCCCTACAGGACGGGGTTCGCGAGCGTAGGGCGGACGAATTCCGCCGCAGGACGGCGGATTGCCTCCGGCTTTCGCCGGGGTCATCCACCCTGCAAACCGCGACCGCGCCGGGTATGCCGCAGGAGAAGAGCCATGACGAGGCACACGACCGGGACCCGTGAGGAGTGGCTTGCTGCCCGGCTCGAACTGCTCGCCGCGGAGAAGGAGCTGACGCGGCGCAGCGACGCACTGGCGCGGCGCCGGCAGGAGCTGCCGTGGGTGCGGATCGACAAGGAGTATCGCTTCGAGACCGACGACGGGAGCGCCTCGCTGGCGGATCTCTTCCGCGGGCGCTCGCAGCTCCTCGTCTACCACTTCATGTTCGGGCCCGACTATACCGCGGGGTGCCCGTCCTGCTCGGCGATCGCAGACGGGTTCAACGGCTTCGTCGCCCACCTGGCGAACCACGATGTGATGCTGTGGGCAGTATCTCGGGCGCCGCTCGCCAGGCTGCAGGCGTTCAAGCGGCGAATGGGGTGGACGTTTCCCTGGGCGTCGTCGCTGGGCGGCGACTTCAATTTCGACTTCGCCGTCTCGTTGACCGAGGAGCAACAGCGCGACGGGAGCGTCGAGTACAACTATTGGCGCCAAGCGCCGCTTCAGCGACGCGCCAGCGGGCCCGAGGTGCCCACGCGCACGAAACGCGACGGGCCTGCCAAGGGCGCTGCCCTGACCGGCACCGACGTGGCGACCTATGCGCGGGAGCGGCCGGGCATGAGCGCGTTCGGTTTCGAGAACGGCATCGTCTACCACACCTATTCCACCTTTGCGCGCGGGCTGGACGGCCTCTGGGGCATGTACCAGTGGCTCGATCGCGCCCCCAACGGGCGCAACGAGGCGAGCTACTGGCTGCGCCACCACGATGACTACGACAAGGGGTAGCAAAGTCGGCGAGCGTAGGGCAGACGACGTCCGCCGCAGCACGGCGCATTAGTCCAGGTAACGCAAAGGCTGCAAAGGATACGCGAAGGTCCCAAAGGACTATTCACCTTCGCGTCCTTTGCGCCGAAGAAGCGTCAGCGCAGTTCGGGGACGATCCAGAACGGCGTCTGGCCGCGTGCGACGCGCTGGCAATTGTCGAAGGCGTTGCGCCAGCGCTTCCAATGGTTGTCCCAGGTCGGGCCGGCGG
>DATJUL010000180.1:0-8338 GCA_035502295.1 Allostellaceae bacterium
CGCGTTTGCGCGGCCGGCGGATCGCGCGGTAGGGTCAAACCGTGCGGGGACGCATGCCAGGGGGAAGACAGCACCCGCACCGCATCGTGCGATGGGCGGCCTGCAGGGGAGGCCGCCCATTTCATCTCGGCCGCGGCAAAACCCGCCGTCATCGGCGGACCGCTTGAAAAAGGCCCGCCGGCGTATACTTTCTGTGGTTTGATGGCGCGCTGCGCCGCCCGCGCGCGGCGCCGGCACGCCTGATGCAAGCGAATCGCCGTCGACGCCGGCTCGCTGGCGCGACGGGCGGCGAACAGCCGAGGCTCGATGATGGACGGCGATCTCCCCCCTCCCCCATTGCTGTCGGCCGACAGCGACGCCGCCGGTGCGATGCCGCGGGCGACGCACGGCCGCTCGCGCCCCTCGGCAAACCGCCCGAAGACCGTTGGCTGGTTCATCATCGTCGGCCTGCTGCTGTTCATCGTGCTCGGCGGCCTGTGGCAGTTCAACCGCTTCCGCTCGCACGCGATCGCCAATTTCTTCGCCCACAACAAGCCGCCGCCGGCCACGATCTCGGCAGTGACCGCGACGCTCGAAGCGGTGCCGCGGTTTGCCGAGGGGATCGGCTCGCTCGCCGCCGTGCAGCAGGTCATGATCAGCCCGCAGGTCGGCGGGCTCGTGGTCAAAATCTTTTTCACCGCCGGCCAGAGCGTCAAGGCGGGCGATCCGCTGGTGCAGCTCGACGACGCGCCGGACCGCGCCGACCTCGCCAATTACCAGGCGCAGGCGCGCTATGCGCAGGTGCAATTGCAGCGCAACGCGACGCTGATCAAGAAACAGTTCGTGTCGCAGGACACGGTCGACCAGAACCAGATGCAGCTGGGCGAGGCGCAGGCCGAAATCGGCAAGACCGAGGCAATCATCGCGCAGAAGCTGATCCGCGCGCCGTTTGCCGGCCGGCTGGGATTACGGCAGGTCAACCTCGGACAATATTTGAGCCCCGGGGCGGCGATCGCGACGCTGACCAACCTCGGGACGCTCTACGCCAATTTCACGCTGCCCTCGACAATGCGGTCGGAGATCGCCGTCGGGCAGCCAGTCGATGTGACGTCGGATGCGTTCCCCGGCCGCGTCTTCCACGCCCGGATCACCGCGATCGAGCCGCAGATCAGCGCCGACACCCGCATGATCCAGGTGCAGGCGACGATGGCGAACCCCGACGACGCGCTGCTGCCGGGCATGTTTGTGACCGCCGACGTCGTGCTGCCGCAGGCGCCGCCCGAGGTCGTGCTGCCGGCGACCGCGGTCGACTACACGCTCTACGGCAACGCGGTTTTCGTGATCCGCCCGGCCGGCAAGAACGCCAAGGGCCGGCCGATCCTCAGGGCCTGGCGCACCCCGGTCAAGACCGGCACGCAATGGGGCGGCAACATCGCGATCCTCGACGGCGTCAAGGCGGGCGAGCGGGTCGTCGCCGCCGGGCAGCTGAAGATCCAGCAGAACGGCGCCGCGGTGGCGATCAGCGACATCCCGCCGCCGCCCCCGCCGGCGCACCCGACGCTGCATTAACGGGCGGCGCATGCACTACACCGACATCTTCATCAAGCGGCCGGTGCTGTCGCTGGTCGTCAGCCTCCTGATCTTTCTGATCGGCCTGCGCGCGATGCTGGGGCTGGAAATCCGCCAATACCCGCAGTTGTCGAACACGACGATCACGGTGACGACGCTCTATCCCGGCGCGCCCGCCGACCTGATGCAGGGCTTTATCACGACGCCGATCGAACAGGCCGTCGCGAGCGCCGACGGCATCGACTATCTGACCTCCAACTCGATCCAGGGCACCAGCACGGTCACCGCCTACATCCGGCTCAATTACGACCCGAGCAAGGCCTTGACCGACGTGATCGCCGAGGTGCAGCAGGTCAGATACCTGATCCCGCCCGGCGCGCAGGACCCGGTCATCACCAAGGCGACCGGCCAGACCACCGCGGTCATGTATATCGGCTTCTCCAGCAAGACGGTATCGAGCCCGGCGATCACCGACTACCTGACGCGCGTCGTGCAGCCGCTGATCGCGACGGTCCCCGGCGTCTCCTCGGCCGACGTGCTGGGCGGCCAGACCTTTGCGATGCGGGTGTGGCTCGACCCGACGAAGATGGCGGCCTACGGCATCTCGGCGAGCGATGTCGCACAGGCGATCCAGGCCAACAACTACCAGTCGGCGCCGGGCCAGGCGAAAGGCTATTTCACGGTCGAGAACGTCACGACCAATACCGGGCTCGACAACGTCGCCCAGTTCAAGCGGATGGTCGTCAAGACGACGGGCGGCGTGGTGGTGCGGCTGGAAGACATCGCGCAGATCAAGCTCAGCGCGCAGGCGTGGACCTCGAGCGTCATGTTCAACGGCCAGACCGCGGTGTTCATCGGCGTGCAGGCCACCCCGACCGCCAACCCGCTGTCGCTGGTCGCCGGCGTCTACAAGCTGATGCCGCAGATCGAGCGCACGCTGCCGCCCGGCGTCAAGGTAAAGGTGGCGTTCGACTCGACGAAGTTCATCCACGCCTCGATCGACGATGTGGAATACACGCTCGGCCTGGCGGTCGTCATCGTCATCGCGGTGATCTGCGTGTTTCTCGGCGCACTGCGCTCGGTCGTGATCCCGATCGTCACGATCCCGTTGTCGCTGGTCGGCGCCGGCATACTGATGGCGGCGCTGGGCTTCAGCCTCAACCTGTTGACGTTGTTGGCGATGGTGCTGGCGATCGGCCTCGTCGTCGACGATGCCATCGTCGTCGTCGAAAATGTCTATCGTCACATCGAGCTGGGCAAGACGCCGGCGCAGGCGGCGCTGATCGGCGCCCGCGAGATCGCCAGCCCCGTCATCTCGATGACGCTGACCTTGGCCGCGGTCTATGCACCGATCGGCTTTCTCGGCGGCGTCACCGGCACGCTGTTCCGCGAGTTCGCGTTCACCCTGGCCGGCGCCGTCATCATCTCGGGCATCGTCGCGGTCACCTTGTCGCCGATGATGTGCTCGCTGTTTCTGACACGCGAGATGTCGGAGGGCTTCTTTGCCCGTCTCGTCGATCGCGCCTTCTCGCGCCTCGCCGAAGCCTACGGACGGCGGCTGCAGCGCTCGCTCGACTACCGCCCGGTCACGGCGCTGTTCGCCGTCGCCGTCTTTGTCGCCCTCGGCTTCATGTATCTGAACACGAAAAAGGAACTGGCGCCCGAAGAGGACCAGGGCATCCTCTTCTGCCTGACCAAGGCGCCGCAATATTCCAATCTCGACTACGCCGATTATTACGGCAAGCAGCTCAACCGCATCTTTGAAAAGTTCCCGGAGACCTACCTGACGTTTGTCGTCAACGGCCGGTTCGGCCCCAACCAGGGGATCGCCGGGATGAACCTGAAGCCGTGGGACGAGCGCACCCGCACCGCGCAGCAATTGAAGGCGATCGTGCAGCGCGCCGTGTCGCAGGTGCCGGGCGAGAGCGCGTTTGTCTTTTCGCTGCCGCCGCTGCCGGGATCGATCGGCGGCCTGCCGGTGCAGATGGTGATCTATTCGACCGCCGGCTACCGGCAGGTCTTCGAGGCGATGCAGAAGGTCAAGGCGGCGGCGCGCAAGAGCGGGCTGTTCCTCGTCACCGACAGCGACCTCGCGTTCAACCAGCCGACGATCCGCATCCATATCGACCGTTCGAAGGCCAACGCGCTCGGCATCACGATGCAGTCGATCGGCGATACGCTGGCGCTCCTGGTCGGCGAAAACTACGTCAACCGCTTCAACCTCGCCGGCCGCTCCTACGAAGTGATCCCGCAGGTGCCGCGCAGCGACCGGCTGACGCCGGCGGCGCTGACGCATTATTACGTGACCTCGGCGGCGGGGCAGCCGGTGGCGCTGGCGAACCTCGTCACGGTCAAGACCGAGACCGATCCCAACGCGCTGACCCAATACAACCAGCTCAACTCCGCGACGTTCCAGGCGGTGCCGATGCCTGGCGTGACGATGGGCCAGGCGGTGGGCGAACTGGAAAAGATCGCCCGCGGCCTGCCGGCCGGTTTCAACCATGACTACCTGTCGGACGCGCGGCAATACGTCGAGGAGGGCAACGCGCTCGTCGTCACGTTCGCCTTCGCGCTGATCGTCATCTTTCTCGTGCTGGCGGCGCAGTTTGAGAGCCTGCGCGACCCGCTCGTGATCCTGATCAGCGTGCCGATGGCGATCTCCGGCGCGATGATGCCGCTGTTCTTCGGCCTGTCGACGATCAACATCTATTCGCAGGTCGGCCTCGTCACGCTGATCGGGCTGATTTCGAAGCACGGCATCCTGATGGTGCAGTTCGCCAACGACGCGCAGCGCACCGAGGGCCTCGACCGGCGCCGCGCGATCGAGCGGGCGGCGCGCGTCCGCCTGCGCCCCATTCTGATGACGACGGCGGCGATGGTCATGGGCCTCGTGCCGCTCTTGGTCGCGACCGGCGCCGGCGCGGCGAGCCGCTTTTCGATCGGCCTCGTTGTCGTCGCCGGCATGTCGATCGGCACGCTGTTCACGCTGTTCGTATTGCCGGCGGTCTACACCGTGCTGGCCAAGGACCACGTCGCCGCCGAGCATTCGCGGCGCGCGCGCGAACTGGCCGAAGTTTCGTGAGATCAATTCGACATGCTCTTGAAACTCGGACACATCTGTCCGATATCGCCTAAATGAAGCCCGCCGAGCTGTTGCGCCGCCTGCGTCGGCTTGCGGCCAGGCGCGGACTGGAATTCACGGTATCGGAAGGCGGAAGCCACACGAAGGTCACGCTCGCCGGCCGCCGGTCGGTCATCGGGCGACACGCGGCAGACCTGAAGCCAGGGACGCTGCGCGCGATTTTGCGGCAGCTTGGGGTTCAGCCGGAGGACATCGAGGAGTAGCCGGGATGCAATACGCCTATCCTTACGAGCTTCAGCCGCAGCCCGAGGGCGGCTTCACGGTCAAATTTCCGGACGTGCCGGAGGCGATCACGCAGGGCGAGACCGCCGAGGAAGCGGCAGCGATGGCTGAGGACGCGCTGGTCACCGCGCTTTCATTCTACACGGATAACGCCGAGAAGCTGCCGCGCCCGTCGCCGGCGCAAGGCCGGCCGCTCGCCCTTGTCCCTCCGCTCGTCGCGGCAAAGCTGGCGCTGCACGACGCGATGCTTGCAGCGCCGGTATCGAATGTCGCGTTGGCGCGCCGGCTCGGCGTCGATGAAAAAGCCGTGCGGCGGCTGCGCGATCCGCTGCACCAGAGCCGCATCGATCAGGTCGATACCGCGCTGCGCACCCTCGGCAAACGCGTCGGCATTGTCGTCGCCGAAGGGTGATTTGTGCCGGCGCGGCCAGCCGCCCATATAAGCCGGGCGATGACCACGCTGTTTGAATCGCAGGCGCCGCGGCCGCTCGCCGACCGGCTGCGGCCGCAATCGCTGGCCGACGTGATCGGCCAGGATCATCTGTTGGGTGCGGACGGACCGATCGGCCGCATGGTCGGCCGTCGCCAGCTCGCCTCGATGATCCTGTGGGGTCCGCCCGGTTGCGGCAAGACGACGATCGCGCGCCTTCTCGCCGACGGCACCGCGCTTCATTTCGAGAAGCTGTCGGCGGTATTTTCCGGCGTCGCCGATCTGCGCCGCGTGTTCGACGCCGCGAAAAAGCGCCGCGACATGGGGCACGGCACGCTGCTTTTCGTCGACGAGATCCACCGCTTCAACCGCGCCCAGCAGGACGCGTTTCTGCCTTATGTCGAGGACGGCACCGTGATCCTCGTCGGTGCGACGACCGAGAACCCGTCCTTCGAACTGATCGGCGCCCTGCTGTCGCGCGCCCAGGTGTTCGTGCTGCGCCGGCTCGACGATCCGGCGCTCGAAACCTTGTTGCAGCGGGCCGAAGGTCATCTCGGCCATGTTCTGCCGCTGACCGCGGACGGCCGCGCCGCGCTCAGGGCCATGGCCGACGGCGACGGCCGTTTTCTGTTGAACCTCGTCGAAGAGATCGACCGGCTGCCGCGCGACCCGCTGCTTGGGCCCGGGCAATTGGCCGAACTCGTGCAGCGCCGCGCGCCGCTTTACGACAAAAGCCAGGAAGGCCATTACAACCTGATCAGCGCGTTGCACAAATCGCTGCGCGGCTCCGACACCGATGCGGCGCTCTACTGGCTGGCGCGCATGCTGGCCGGTGGCGAGGACCCGACCTACATCCTGCGGCGCCTCGCCCGCGCCGCCACCGAGGATATCGGGCTGGCCGACCCGCAGGCGCTCGTCCAGGCGCTGGCGGCATGGGACGCCTACGACCGGCTGGGATCGCCGGAGGGCGAACTGGCGGTCGCCCAGCTCGTCCTTTATCTCGCCAGCGCGCCGAAATCGAACGCCGCCTATGTCGCGCTCGGCGAGGCGCAGGCGATGGCGACGGAAACCGGCTCCCTGATGCCGCCCAAGCACATCCTGAACGCGCCAACCCGGCTCATGCGCGACATTGGCTATGGCAGCGGCTACCTCTACGACCACGCGACCGAAGAGGGGGTTTCCGGCCAGAATTATTTCCCGGACGGCATCGCGCGGCGGCAATTCTACCGGCCGGGCGAGCGCGGCTTCGAGCGCGAGATCAGGAAGCGCCTCGACTATTGGGAAAAGCTGCGCCAACGGGCAGCGGCGGCAACGTGAGCGACATCGTCCGGGTTCCCGACAATGACGGAACGCTGCGGCTCGACCGCTGGTTCCGGCGGCATTATCCCGGCCTCAGCCACGGAAGGCTCGAAAAGCTGCTGCGCACCGGCCGGATCCGCATCGACGGAGGCCGAGCCAAAGCCGGCGACCGGGTGTCGCCGGGCATGGAAATTCGTGTCCCCGACGAAGCGAAAATCCCGACGGAGCCAATTTTTGCCAATTCGCCCGGCGCCCGGCCGCAGGACATGGCGATGCTGCGCGATGCCGTGATCCATCGCGACAATCATGCGATCGTGTTGAACAAGCCGGCGGGCCTCGCGGTGCAGGGCGGCAGCAACACCGAGCGCCATATAGACGGCCTGCTCGATACGCTGCGCTACGACAGCGACGAGCGGCCGCGCCTCGTGCACCGGCTCGACAAGGACACCTCGGGCATCTTGTTGATCGCTCGCACGGCCGCGTCCGCCGCGTTTTTCGCCCGCGCCTTTCGCGACAAGACGGCACGCAAGGTCTACCAGGCGATCGTCACCGGTCTGCCCGAGCCGCGCCAGGGCCGGATCGATCTGGCGCTGGCGAAAAGCATCGGCCCCAAGGGCTCAGGCGGACGCGAGCGCGTGCATGCAGACGAGGCGGACGGCAAAAACGCCGTCACTTATTACCGCGTGCTCGACCATGCCGGCACGCGCGCGAGTTGGCTGGCGCTGTTGCCGCTGACCGGCCGCACCCACCAGCTGCGCGCCCATTGCGCGGCGATCGGCACGCCGATCCTCGGCGACGGCAAGTATGGCGGGACCGCGGCGCATCTCGCCGGCAGCGGCGCGGCGCGCCGGCTGCATCTCCACGCGCAAAGCCTCGACCTGCCGCATCCCGCGGGCGGTCGGCTGAGGGTTGCGGCGCCGCTGCCGCCGCATCTGCGGCAGGCCTGCGACTTCTTCGGCTTTGCCGACGCGCCGGGCGACCCGTTCGCCGAACTGGAATTGCGTTGATGAAACGCGTCTACGACCGGGTGACGAGCGGCCCCGCCGAGGGCGGCTTCGGCGTCGCGCTCGACGGCCGCAAGCTCCGCACGCCGGGCAAACAGGCGCTGATCGTGCCGAGCGCGGCGCTTGCCGCCGCGATCGCCGCCGAATGGGACGCGCAACAGGGCGAAATCCGGCCGGCATCGATGCCGCTCTTCCGCCTCGCGGCGACCGCGATCGACCGCACCGCTGCGCTGCGCGCAGAGGTCGCGGCCGAGATCGCCAATTATGCCGCGACCGATCTCGTCTGCCATCGCGCCAGTGAGCCGCCGTCGTTGACGGCGCGCCAGCAGGAGGTGTGGCAGCCGCTCGTTGATTGGGCCAGGCTGCGCTACGACGCGGCGCTGGCGGTGACCGCCGGCGTCATCCCGGCCGGGCAGTCGCCGGCGGCGCTGACGGCATTTGCCGCGGCGGTCGCGGCGCTCGACGATTTCCGCCTCACCGCATTGCACGCGCTGACCGGCGCTTGCGGCTCGCTCATCATCGCGCTGGCGCTCTACGAAGGCCGGCTCGACGCCCATGCGGCCTTCGCCGCCTCGCAGCTCGACGAAACCTTCCAGATCGAAGCCTGGGGCGAGGACGCCGAAGCCGCCGCCCGCCGCCGCGCGCTCGCCGCCGACATCGCCGCCGCCGCCCGGTTTCTCGAATTGCTGGCGG
>DATJUL010000181.1:0-6590 GCA_035502295.1 Allostellaceae bacterium
CCGCCGCCGCGATAGTCGCGGATGCCGTATTTCTTCCAGTACGTGTAGTCGGCGTGGCCCGGCCGGAAGCGGTCGGCAATGTTGCTATAGTCCTTCGAGCGCTGATCGACGTTTTCGATCAACAGCGCGATCGGCGTGCCGGTCGTCTCGCCCGCGAAGGTTCCCGACAAAATCTTGACCTGGTCCGGCTCCTGGCGCTGCGTCGTATAGCGCGACTGGCCCGGCCGGCGCTTGTCAAGCCAGTGCTGGATGTCGGGCTCGGCGAGCGGGATCCGCGGAGGCACGCCGTCGATGACGACGCCGATCGCCGGCCCGTGGCTCTCGCCCCATGTCGTAAAGCGGAACAGCGTGCCGAACGAATTGCCGGCCATGGCGGGCTACCCTCCGCCGTCATTCCCGCGCAAGCGGGAATCCAGGGCCATTGGGACGCAGCGTTGCCCTGGGGCCCCGCTTTCACGGGGATGACAACGAGTGATTGAGGTGTGTGGTCCCACGGTTCACACCACCGAAATGTCGGGCGCGTCCACCCGCTTCATGCCGACGACATGATAACCGCTGTCGACGTGATGCACTTCGCCGGTGACACCGGCCGACAGGTCGCTCAGCAGGTAGAGGCCGGCGCCGCCGACATCCTCGATCGTCGTGTTGCGCTGCAACGGTGCATTCAGCTGGTTCCATTTGAGGATGTAGCGGAAATCGTGGATGCCGGACGATGCCAGCGTGCGGATCGGCCCGGCGGAAATCGCGTTGACGCGGATGCTCTGGCCGCCGAGATCGACCGCGAGATATTTGACGCTGGCCTCGAGCGCGGCCTTGGCGACCCCCATGACGTTGTAGTTCGGCATGACCCGCTCGGCACCGGCATAGGTCAGCGTCAACAGGCTGCCTCCCTCGTGCATCAGCGGCGCCGCGCGCCGGCACACATCGGTGAACGAAAAGCAGGAAATATCGAGCGTGCGCAGGAAGTTCTCGCGTGTCGTCTCGAGATACCTGCCGCGCAAGGCGGTCGGGTCGGTCGCGCCGATCGCGTGCACGACAAAGGCGAGATGCTGCCAGCGCGCGGCCAGCGCGTCGAACAGGTGATCAAGACTCGCCTCGTCGGTCACGTCGCATTCGATGACGAAGTCGCTGTCGACACTCTCCGCCAACGGCCGCACGCGCCGGCCCAATGCCTCGCCCTGGTAGGTGAAGGCGAGCCGGGCGCCCTGCTCGTGCAAGGCGCGGGCGATGCCCCAGGCGAGCGAGCGCTCGTTCGCCACCCCCATAACGAGCCCCTGCTTGCCGGCCATCAGCGCCATGCAATCATCCCCGCTGTCCGCTGCCGCAGCCTAGCACGGCTTACGCGCCGAACGCGAACCGGCTGCCGGTATTGGCGTAGATCAGTTTGTCGGGCATCTCGCGCGCGACGCCGGCGATGAAGGCACGGCCGCTGCAATGCATCGGCAGCACGACATCGGGGTCGAGCGATTTCAATTCGGCGATCGTATGCTCGACATAATCGGGCGGCGCGACGCCCAAGTGAAACCCGCCGACGACGGCGTGCAGCTTCTCGACGTTCGACACCGCCATCGCCGTGCGGATCGTGTTGATGAGACCCGAGTGCCCGCACGACGAGATGACGACGAGGCCGCGCCCCTGCACGATATAGCAGGTCGCATGCTCGTCGGGATGGCGATCGGGAACCAGCCGGCCGCGCCGTTCGGCATCGCTGTAATGATCCTCGGGCGTCGGCTCGACGAACGTGTTGGGCAGCACGCGCTCGAACGATTGCCGCGCGATCCGCCCCGAGGTGAATGCGCCGGCGAGTGCGCGGGGATCGGCGCAGCCGACCGCCTCGACCTGTGCGCGCGCCAAGGCCGCGGCGTCGAGCGACCCCCACGAGCGCGGCTCCTCGCCCTGCGGCGCGCCCATCCATTTTTCGCGGAAGGTCAGATCGCCGCCGGTGAACAGTTTGAGGTCCTGGCGCATCTGGCCGCGGTGATGCTCGACAAAGCCGACCATGCCGCCGTAATGATCGCGGTGCGCATGGCTGAGGATCAGGCCGTCGAGCTTCGCGGCATCAATGTCCAGCAGGTCGAAATTGCGCAACAGGATTTCTGGCGTATAGCCGAAATCGAGAAGGTATTGCCCGGCGGCGCCGGCGCCTTTCGATTCGAGGTGCAGGGACAGGCCCCATTCGCCGGCTAAGGTCGAGGTCTCGCGGCCGCGGATGCGGCTGACATGTTCGACCCGCGCCATCGGATGGGTCTGCTTCGGCATAAACTGGTCGAAGAACGAATCGACGACGATCCGCACCGCCAGCGACTCTACGGTCGGCGGCCGGAACGGCCGGGAAATTTCGAGGCTCATGTTGTCCTCCTGCCGGTAGGATGGCGCGGGGCCGGCGCCAGGGAGAGCGCAATGATCGACTTTCGCAGCGATAATACCGGGCGCGCGGCGCCGGAGATACTCGATGCATTGATCCGCGCCAACAGCGGCACCGCGCTCGGCTATGGCGCCGACGAGTGGACGGCACGGCTGCAGGACCGCTTCTCCGACCTGTTCGAGACACGGGTACGGGTCTTTCCGGTGGCGACCGGAACCGCCGCCAACGCGCTGTCTTTGGCCGCGATCAGCCCCTCCTGGGGCCTCGTCTATTGCAGCGCCGCTTCCCATATCAACACCTCGGAAGCCAACGCCGCCGGGTTTTTTGGCGGCGGGCTGAAGCTCGTGCCGGTGGCCGGCGAGCATGGAAGGATCGATGCCGCCGCCCTCGCCGACCTGCTCGCCGCGGTGCAGCCGGGCGCGATCCACCGCGGTCAGCCCGCCGCGGTCAACCTGACGCAGGCCACGGATCTCGGCGCGGTCTACCCGCTCGACGACATTCGCGCGATCGGCGCGATCGCCAAGCGACACGGCCTGCGCGTGCACATGGACGGCGCGCGGTTTGCCAACGCCGTTGTGCGGCTCGGGTGCAGCCCGGCCGACATGAGCTGGCGATCGGGCGTCGACATCCTGTCGTTCGGCGCGACAAAAAACGGCGGCGCGTTGTGCGATGCGATCGTCGTGTTGGCGCCCGATCTCGCCGACGGCCTCGCCGTGCAATTGCGCCGCGCCGGCCAGGTGTGGTCGAAGATGCGCTTCGCCTCGGCGCAACTCTTGGCCTACATCGAAGACGGGCTGTGGCTGCGCCTCGCGCGGCAGTCGAACGCGGCGGCGGCGCGCATCGCCGCCGGCATCGCCGGCCTCTCCGGCCTGCGCCTCGCGGCGCGGGTCGAGGCCAACGAACTGTTTCTCGACATGTCGAGCGCGGTCATGGACGGGCTGGAACGCGACGGCTTCCAGTTCTACCGCCGCAGCGCCAGCCTCGCGCGCTTCGTTTGCCGCTTCGACCTGACTGATGCCGAGGCGGACACCCTGATCGCGGCGCTCGGCCGCCATTGCCGAGCGCAGCAGGCGGCGTAGGGCTTGCCTTGCCCGCCGCGGGCTGCGACAATTCCCGCAGGTGATTTCGGAGGTCATTGCGATGGCGCCAGCAGTCTACGGCTATCACGCCCATGTCTATTTCGACGAGAACTCCGAGCCGGTCGCCGACCGGCTGAGGGCGGCGTTGATCGAGCGCTTTCGGGTCGAGGTCGGCCCCAACAGCGGCGGCGCCGTGGGCCCGCACCCAGTGCCGCAATTCCAGATGATCTTTTCCAACGAGCAGTTTCAGACCGTGCTGCCATGGCTGATGCTGAACCGCGACGGGCTCGACATCCTGATCCACCCCTTGACCGACGACATGGTCGACGACCACACGGTCTATGCCTGCTGGCTCGGCACGCCGATCGACCTGACGCTCCAGCACATGAAGCGCCGCGGCTACCCCGAGGCGCTGCTGCCGAAAGCCGCGTGAACCGCGCCGCTGTTACAGCGTCAGGCTCGGGTAGAGATCAATCGAGCGGGCCGCTGCCCGTGACCTGATAGGCGATGCGTACATTGCCGCTGCGGGCATAGCGGGTTTCCGGCGGCGTCATGGCTCATCTCCCCGCCTGTTCGCGCCGAAGGTAGCGCGCCGGCGCGTTTGACATCAAGGCATTAAACGAAGATTAGTGCAGCATGCGGACCACATTGACGATTGAGCCCGATATCGCCGCGCGCCTCGCGCGCCTGCGAAAGAGCCGCGATTCAAGCCTGAAAGCGCTTGTCAACGAGGCGCTGCGCGAGGGCTTGCGGCAGCTGTCCTTACCAAAGAAGCCGCACCGCGGGCCTTTCACGCAGCCGGTCGATCTCGGTCAGCCGCTCATCGGCAACGTCGATTGCATCGGCGACCTGCTGGCCCGGCTGGAAGGCGAACTATATCGTTGACCATCCTTGTCGACGCGAACCTGCTGATCTACGCCTTCAACAAAGCGGCGGCGCAGCATGAGGTCGCGAGGGATTGGCTGGAAACCCGATTGACCGGCTCGGCGCGCGTCGGTCTGCCTTGGGCAAGCCTGCTCGCATTCCTGAGGATTGTGACCAATCCGCGGCTGTTTCCCCGCGCCGTTGACGCGGCCGGTGCGTGGCAACAGATCGCGAATTGGCTCAGCTCCGATGCCGCCTGGATACCAGTTCCGACCGAACGACACGCAGCGCTGCTCGCGCCTATCCTCACATTGCCGGGAGTACGAGGCGATCTGGTGCCTGATGCGCATTTGGCTGCGCTCGCGATGGAACACGGTTTGACGCTCTGTTCAAATGACGGGGATTTCGCGCGCTTTCCGGGCTTGCGCTGGCAGAATCCGCTGGTCGCCGCGTAACGGCGAGGCGGCCGGCGGCGTTTGCAATTGCGCGGCGGGGCGGTTTCGTTTCTTTGTAGGGCCGGTCTCGACCAAAAAGGTGCGCCCATGCCCGAGCCGATCGGCCTTGCCCCCCAGGGTTTAGCCAGGGGGTTGACGAATTACGGCGACCCGGATTTTGCGCTCTATCTGCGCCGCTCGTTCGCCCGCTCGATGGGCTATTCGAGCGAATTGCTGCAGAGGCCGGTCATCGGCATCGCCGACACGCGCTCCGGCTTCAACAACTGCCATCGCCATTTCCCCGAATTGATCGAGGCCGTCAAACGCGGCGTGCTGGCCGCCGGCGGGCTGCCGCTGGTCTTTCCGACGATCTCATTGGGTGAAGTCTTTCTCAACCCGACGAGCCTCATGTTCCGCAACCTGATGGCGATGGACACCGAAGAGATGATCCGGGCCCAGCCGATGGACGCGGTCGTGCTGGTCGGCGGCTGCGACAAGACCGTGCCGGCGCAGTTGATGGGCGCCATCTCGGCCAACCGGCCGGCGATCGGCCTCGTCGGCGGGCCGATGCTGACCGCGCGCTGGCATGGCGAGCGCTTGGGCGCCTGCACCGATTGCCGGCGCTATTGGGCGAAGTTCCGCGCCGGCGAGGTGACCCCCTCCGAGATCGACGAGATCGAGGGCAATCTGGCGACGACCGCCGGCACCTGCGCGGTCATGGGCACGGCCTCGACGATGGCCGCGATCGCCGAGGCCTTGGGCATGATATTGCCGGGCAGCGCCGCGATCCCCGCGGTGCATGCCGACCGGCTGCGCGCCGCCGAGGCGACCGGCCGCGCCGCGCTGCGCCTCGCGGCCGAGCGCCTCACCCCCGACCGCATCGTGACGCCGCATGCGGTCGAGAACGCATTGCGCGTGCTGATGGCGATCGGCGGCTCGACCAACGCCATCGTCCATCTGACCGCGATCGCCGGCCGCGCCGGCATCGATATCGACCTGAAGAAGCTTAACGAGATCAGCGACACGACGCCGGTCATCGTCGATCTGAAGCCGACCGGGCCCTATTACATGGAAGACCTGTTCGCTGCCGGCGGCATCGGCGCCGTCATGCGCGAACTCGCGCCGCTGCTCCATCTCGATTGCCTGACCGTCGCCGGCGAGACGCTCGGCGAGCGGCTCGCGCAGCCGCCGGGGCCGGTCGATCGCGCGGTCATCCGGCCGTTGGCCGAGCCGTTGCAGCCGGTCGGCGGGCTTGTCGCGCTGTTCGGCTCATTGGCGCCGAAGGGCGCGATCTTCAAGCGCTCGGCCGCCGATCCAACGCTGTTCGAGAAGGAGGGCCGCGCCGTCGTCTTCACCTCGCTCGAGGATCTGTCGGCGCGCATCGACGACCCCAACCTCGACGTGACACCAGACGATTTCCTCGTGCTGCAGCACGCCGGGCCATTGTCGCCGTCGGGCATGCCGGAGGCCGGCTACCTGCCGATCCCGCAAAAGCTGGCGCGCGCCGGGGTTCGCGACATGGTGCGCATCTCCGACGCGCGCATGAGCGGCACCGCCTACGGCTCGATCGTGCTGCATGTGACGCCGGACGCCGCCTCGGGCGGGCCGCTCGCCAAGGTGAAAAACAGCGACCATATCCGGTTGTCGGTCAAGGAACGCCGCATCGACCTGCTGGTATCGCCGGAGGAACTGGCGCGTCGCAAGGCGCCGCCGGCGCCGGTGCCGGAACGCGGCTACGCCCGCCTCTATCGCCGCGAGATTTTGCAGGCCGACCGCGGCTGCGATTTCGACTTCCTGCGCAAGCACCCGCTCGGCGACAGCCGCGCCCAATAGCGGCCGGGCCGCCGC
>DATJUL010000182.1:0-26172 GCA_035502295.1 Allostellaceae bacterium
AGCTGCGGGTCCTCGCCGATGACGAGCGCACCCAATTCGTCGATTGCGTGCGCCAGCGTGCGGGTCAAGGCGCCGCCGAAATAGGCAACGCCCAACCCCTCGACCCCGGCGTCGGTCTCGATCCTCAGCGTGACGATCGGCCGCTTGCCCTGCGGGTTGTCGGCGGCGCCGGCCAACGGCTCGTCGGCCGGCAGTTCGACCGTCAGCGTCTTCGTTGCGGAGATTTTCATCGCATCACCATCGCGGCTGCGGGGCGCCTCTTACCCCCGAGCCGCGATGGTAGGAGCTTCCCGCCCGACATGCAAAATTGTCGGGTGGGCCGTGCGGATCAGGCGTATTCGACCGCGGTCTCGCTGACCGCTTCGAGCTGGCCGACGGTTTCCTTGCCGAACACGATCGGGATGAAGGCGCCGATCGCGACGATGACGAGGATCGTGCCGAAGAAGATCGTGGCCGAGCCGGTGTGCGGTTCCATCAAAAACGGCGCCACGCCGCCCGCGAAGAACCGCCCGAACGACTCGCCGAAAATGTGTCCCCGCCCGCGCAGCGCGGTCGGGAACTGCTCGGAGAGATAAACGCGCGTTGCGGTAAACGCCGACAGCACCGTGAAGCCGATGATCAGCCCGCCCGCCACCATCACCACGCCCGAATAGGGCCCGGCCTTGTGCGCCAGCAGCATCAGCGCGAGGCCCGGCAGCGATCCGAGGAGCGCATAGGCGATCGTCCAGCGCCGCCCGATGATTTCCATCAGGAAGCCGGTGAACCCCTTCCCGAAAAAGCTCGCGGCATAGACGATCGAGGTCAATCCGAGGCTCGCGCTGATCGCGAAGCCCTGATCGTTCAGCGCCTTCGGCAGCAGCACCGAAATCAGGAAATACGCGGTTCCGGCGCAGATGCCGGAGAGGATGCCGACCGTCGTCCAGCGGATCTGGCCGCGCGCGAACAGCGCCCAATACGGCGGAAGCACCTCGCGGGCGGCTTCGTGGTGGTCGCCGAGCTCGACAACCGTCAGCAGCGGGACGCGGCTGCCGCCGCGGCGGATGATCAGGTTGACGATGTCGACGGCGACCTGCGGCCGGCCCTTGCGCAGGTGCCAGCGCGGGCTTTCCGGCAGCGCGAAATAAATCAGCACCGGCACGACGGCGATCGCCAGCCCGCCGGGCAGGGCCAGAAACCGAAAGGCGTTCACATTGCCGGCGAGCAGGCCGCCGATGAACGGCACGACCGTGAACGAGGCTGCCAGCGACATCTCGTAGACCGCGCCATAGGTGCGGCGATGCTGCGCCGGCATCAATTCGGCGGCAATCGGGAACGCCGCCGAAACCACGCCGCCGGCGCCCAGACCGGTCAACAGCCGCAGAATGACCAGCTGATCGGCGCTTTGCACAAGCGGGATCAAGAGCGTCAGAAACGTCGTGGCGATGACGCCGATCATCAGGATGCTCTTGCGGCTCCAATGGTCGGACACGGCCGAGAAGAAGAAGCCGCCAATGCACAGCGCGAAGGTCGGGCCGGAGGCGAGTAAGCGGATGTCCCATCCCGTCAGATGCAGCGGCCCTTTGGCCAGCACCAGCAGGGAGCCGGTCATCACCAGATCGTAGCCCTCGACAAAGCCGATCAGGCCCAGCACGAAAATGATCAGAACGTGGTAGCTGCTGAACGGGATGCTGTCGAGCTTGTTGCCGAGCGCACGGCTGGCCGGAGATCCTGTTGTCGTAATCAGCGTCGCGGCGGTCATAGTCCCCCCAGGGGTTATGCAACCCGCGATGCGCGCCGTTACCGCACGAGCGACGGAAAGCCTCTGCGTACGGCCGTCTGCCCTACGTCTGAGGGACCGTTACGCCTCGCGTGCTGCTGCGGCAGCGCCGCCGGGTTGACGTGTTGCTCCTGCTCCTTGGCGCTCCGGCTGGTGGCCGCGAGCGGTCCTCTTGCGCGGCCGGATCGATGGCCGCCAGCGACCCTAGATGAGGCTGCGACAGATTGTCACTGAAAAAAGCGGCGCCGCGCGGTCAGCGCTTGGCGCGCAGCAGGAATTCGCGGCCGGCCTTGACCATCGGCTGCCCGTCATAGGCGACGATGTCGGCTGTCGCGTAGGTCTCGCTCCACAATTCCGGCAGGTAGGAGCCGGTGCCGATCACGTCGATGGGCGCGTCGGCTGCCGCCATGATGCGGCATTTTTCCGGCCCGAAGCCCGAGCTGGCAACGATCTGCGCGGTGGCAAATCCGGCCCCGTTCAAGGCTTCGCGCAGCCGCCAGATCGCGGCGGCGGTGACGCCGGTGCCGACCAGATGGCGCAGTTCGGCCTCGGTGCGGTAGCCGCGGATCGATTGCGGCGCGTGCCGCTCCAACACCTCGTAGGAGCGGGCGAGGTCGAGCCCCTCGCAATAGCGCCCGCCCGGCGTGTCCATGCGGAAGGCGAGCCGGCCGGCCGTCGCCAGCTCCGGAAAACGCCGGCACACCGCGACCGCGTCGCTGGTCTCCTGGCCGAAGTAATCGACCAGCACGGTCAGCGGCTCATCGGGGAACGCATCAACGAACATCTCGGCGGCGCGCAGCGTCGAGCCGGCGTAGCCGATCAGCGCATGCGGCATCGTCCCCAAACCCTGCTCACGCCCGAAATAGCGCGCGGTCGCCGCCGCGGCGCAGCCGACAAAGCCCTTTGCGCCCACCACCTTTTTTGCATGCGCCGAGCCGACCGAAGCGGCATAGGCCATCAGCTCCGCCATCTCGGCGCCGGCGCAGTGGCGTGCGTCCATCGCCAGGAAGGCAACCTTCGGCAGGTCGGCGCACATCGCCGACGCGTTGTAAGCGGCGACGCAGGCCGGTCCCAGCTTTTGCAGCAGTACGGTTTCGAGATCGACGAGGTGATAAAGCGAGCCGGAGACGTAGAGCAGCGGCTCGCCGGCGCCGACCCAGGCACCCTCCGGATGGTTCAGTTCGATGTCAAACCGCGTGTCGCGCTGCGCCGCCATCGCTTCGAGGAACTCGACGGCAAACCGCGGCGCCGAGATGACCGGCCGGCGCATGAATACGGCATAGGTGGCCGAGCGGTCGCCGAACCTGCCGACGATCGCCTTGGTCTTCAGGAAATAGCTGTCGGTGCGGGCCGCCAGGTCGCGTTCCATCGGATCGGCCTTTCTCCGTATCGCCACATCGCGGACGGCTCCCGTCATCGTTGGAAGGCTCCGGCCATGCAAGGGGAAAATCGGCATGCCGGGCGCCATTCGGGAGCGGCGGCGATGCCCATCGCCAACGGTTCGCGCTATGCTCAACCGGCGGAAGACCGCGCTTCAACAGGAAGGAAAGACGAGATGCCCGATACCATCGACCCGAGGCCGCCGGTCGCCGTCGGCCATGTCCGCATCCAGGTCGCCGATGTCGGCGCCGCCGCGCGCTGGCTGGAGACGGCCGGGCTGCGCCCGATCGTGACGCAGGACGCGTTCGCCGTGCTCGAACTGCGCGGCGGCACGCACCTCGTCGTGCGCCCGGCCGAGCAGCCACCGGCGCCCGGCACCGCGGCGCCGTTCGACCTGATGGTGGACGACATCGATGCGACGCATCGCGACTACGCCGCAAAGGGCTTTGCGCCGTCGCCGATCAGCCGCGGCCGCATCCACGACTCGTTCACGGTCCCCGGACCGAGCGGCCTCATCTTTACGATCAACTCCTCGCACGCCCGCGGCCGACCGATCTGAGCGCCGGTCCCCCATTTTTGTCGCCATAAACCGTCGTGGAGATCGAATTCGATCCCGTCAAAGACCAGATCAATCAGATGAAGCACGGCGTGTCGCTGGCTGCTGCGGCCGACATGGACTTGGACAGCGCGATCGTCATCGAGGATCGCCGCTTCGACTATGGCGAAGCGCGCTTTATCGCGTATGCGCCGATCGGCGGAAGGCTTCACGTGCTGTGGTTTACAATGCGCCGCGACGCTCTGCGCGCGATCGGGTTGCGACGAGCGAACCGGCGGGAAAGGCAGCGATATGGGAAATCGGGCCAAAAAACCGGCTGAGATCAGTCAGCAGGATTGGGATTCCGTCGATGTACCGGAGGCGACGCAAACCGAATTTGCGACGGCGAAGCGGTTCCGGGAGGCGTTTCCTGCACAATACGAAGCATGGGAAAAGCCGGGCCGGCCGCCGGTTGCGGCTCCGAAGGTCCATATGAGCTTCCGTCTGGCCGCCGATGTCGTGGAAGCAGTTCGCGCCAGCGGCCGCGGCTACAACGCCCGGGTCGAGAAGGTGCTCCGCGACGCCCTGGCGAAGGGCGAATTGTAGCGTCGCAATGCGATCGGGCGACGCGCCTCAAGTCGAGGCACAGCCGGTGTTTCTGCTTGGCGCAAGCTCGGCGATCATCCTGAGAGGCGAACCTCCTACACGACGTGTTCCGGGGTCAGCGCGCAGGCTTCGGCGCTGTCGCCCAATTCGATCTGCAATGTCGCGTGGTGGATGCCGAAGCGCGCCGCCAATTCGTGCGCGAGCGCCGCGAGGGCGGCGTCGCCGGGGTGGCCGCCCGGCATGACAAGATGGCAGGTCAGCGCCGTCTCGGTCGTGCTCATGCCCCAGATATGCAGGTCGTGGATCGCGCTGACGCCGGGAAGAGCCTCCAGATGCCGCCGCACCGCCGCGGCGTCGATACCGGCCGGCACCGCATCGAGCGCGAGGCGCATCGCCTCGGTCACCAGCCCCCAGGTGCCGTAGATGATCGCGGCCGAGACGACGAGGCCGACCGCCGGGTCGATCCATTCCCGGCCGGTCAGCGCGATCGCGATGCCGGCGGCGACGACCCCGGCCGCGACCAGCGCATCGGCCGCCATATGGAGAAAGGCGCTCCTCACGTTCAAGTCGCGCTTGCGGCCGCGCGCGAACAACAGCGCCGTCGCGCCGTTGACGAGGATGCCGGCGGCGGCCACCGCCGCGACCGTGCCGCCGGCGACCGGCTCGGGGTGGGCGAGGCGCCAGATCGCCTCCCACGCAATGCCGCCGGTCACGACCAGGAGGATGATCGCGTTGGCGAGCGCGGCGAGGATCGAGCTTGACCTGAGACCATAGGTGAAGCGCTGGCTCGGCCGCCGCCGCGCGAGCCAGACCGCGCCCCAGGCGAGGGCGAGCGCCAAGACGTCGCCGAGATTGTGTCCGGCATCGGCCAACAGCGCCAAAGACCCGGCGACGATGGCGAACGCCGCCTCGGCCGCGACATAGGCGAGGTTGAGCGCGATCCCGACGGCGAACGCGCGACCGCTGCCGCCGCGCGCATGGCCGCGGTCGTGATGCGCGTGGGCGTCGGCGTGCGGATGCGCCACCTGGGTCCCCGGCTGCTGCGAAGCGGCGCTATGATAACGAAAACGGCAGGATTCGGAGAGTCTCGCGGCGCAATCTTGACAGAAGCGCCGCGCCGGGCGTCACTGCGGCCAAATCCGATGCGGCTCGCAGGAGGGGACGATGCTCGACGCCTATCTCTATACCGGTCTGCGCAGTCCCTTCGGCCGCCATGCCGGCGCGCTCGCCAAACTGCGGCCGGACGACATGCTCGCCACGGTCATCGCCCGTGTCGTCAAGGACAGCGGCTTTGCGCCCGACAAGATCGAGGATGTCGTCGTCGGCTGCGCCAATCAGGCGGGCGAGGACAGCCGCTGCGTCGCGCGCCATGCGGCGCTGGTCGCCGGCCTGCCGATCGAGATCCCCGGCTCGGTATTGCAGCGCAATTGCGGCTCCGGGCTCAACGCGATCGCAGTGGCGGCGCAGGCGATCACCTGCGGCGAGGGCGACGTGTTCGTCGCCGGCGGGGTCGAGAGCATGAGCCGCGCGCCGTTTGTGATGGGCAAGGCCGAGGCGCCGTTCAGCCGCGACGCGCGGGTCTTCGATTCGACGATCGGCGCGCGTTTTCCCAACCCGCGGGTCGAGGGAAGCTACGGCGCCGACACGATGCCGGAAACCTCCGACAACCTGGCGCGCGAATACCAGATCACCCGCGAAGAGGCCGACATTTTCGCCGCGGCGTCGCAGCGCAAATATGCCGCCGCCAAGGCCGACGGCTTCTACGCCGGCGAGATCATCGCGGTCGAGGTGCCGGGCGGCCGCGCCGGCCCCGTCACGGTCGGCGAGGACGAGCACCCGCGGCCCGGGACCAACATGGAGGCGCTCGCCAAATTGCGCCCCTTGTTCAAGGACGGCGTGACGACCGCCGGCAATGCCTCGGGCATCAACGACGGGGCGGTCGCGATGATCGTCGCCGGCCGCAAGGCGGGCGAGGCCGCCGGCGCCCGGCCGATCGCCAAAATCCTGGCGTCGGCGGTCGCCGGGGTCGCGCCGCGCATCATGGGGTTCGGTCCGGTGCCGGCGGCGAAAAAGGCGCTGGAGCGCGCCGGCCTCTCGCTCAGCGACATCGACGTGATCGAGATCAACGAGGCTTTCGCGGCGCAGGTCCTGGCCTGCCTGCGCGGCCTCGATCTGCCGTTCGACGACAGCCGCGTCAATCCGAACGGCGGCGCGATCGCGATCGGCCATCCCTTGGGCGCCTCGGGGCCGCGCATCGCGCTGACGGCGGCGCGGCAGTTGCAACGCATCGGCGGGCGTTATGCGCTCGTCGCGATGTGCGTCGGCGTCGGCCAGGGCATCGCGACGGTGTTGGAGCGGGTATAGCCCGGACAGCGCCACCGGCGGTTGATTATGCGCGTGTTTTGACCGAGGGTGGCCGGCAGGCAGCAGCTCCGCCGCGGCAATCCTCGCGAAGAACCGGCAGACCGGCTGTCGCGGCTTGCAACAGGTCAGGGAACAACCGCCGCATGATCAACCGACGCTCGCCGCGCCGCGCCGGGGCACTGAACATTACCGGGATGTCATGACTGACGACCCGATCGCGATCGTCGGCGCCGCATGCCGATTCCCCGGCGCGCCCGATCTGGCGGCCTTTTGGGAGCTGTTGACGAACGCGACCGATGCGGTTTCCGAGGTCGATGCGCGGCGCTGGTCGACCCGGTTTTTTAATCATCCGTCGGCCGGCGAGCCGGGTCGCAGCTACACCTGGTCGGCGGGACTGATCGACGGCGTCGATCTGTTCGAGCCCGCTTTCTTCGGCATCTCGCCGCGCGAAGCCGCACAGATGGACCCGCAGCAGCGCATCCTGCTGGAACTGGCGTGGCACGCCGCCGAGGATTCCGGCGTCTCCGCCGCCAGCCTCGCCGGGACCGAATTCGGCGTCTACGTCGGCGCCTCGACGACCGACTATCGCGACCTGCGGCTCGGCGATCCGGCGAGCGGCGACTCGTATTTCATGACCGGCGGGACGCTCAGCATCCTCGCCAACCGCATTTCGCACGTGTTCGATCTGCGCGGCCCGAGCCTTGCCGTCGATACCGCCTGCTCGTCGTCGCTGGTGGCGCTGCACCACGCGTGCGAGGCGATCCGCAGCGGACAGATCGCCGGCGCGTTCGTCGGCGGCATCAACCTCTTGTTGGCGCCGTATCCGTTCATCGGCTTCTGCCGCGCCGCGATGCTGTCCCGCCGCGGCCGCTGCTTCGCGTTCGACGCGCGCGCCGACGGCTATGTTCGGGGCGAAGGCGGCGGCGTCATTGTGCTGAAGCCGCTGGCGCAGGCGCTCGCCGACGGCGACCCGGTCCGCGCGGTGATTCTCGGCACCGGCGTCAACTCGGACGGCCGCACGATCGGCCTGTCATTGCCCAGCCGGGCGGCACAGGCGGCGCTGATCCGCCAGGTCTGCGAGCGCGCCGGCATTGCGCCCGACGAATTGGCGTTTTTCGAGATGCACGGCACCGGCACGCCGGCCGGCGATCCGGTCGAGGCGGAAGCGGTCGGCGAGGCGCTGGGGCGGGCGCGTGCGCTGCCGCTGCCGATCGGCTCGGTCAAAACCAACATCGGCCATCTGGAACCGGCCTCCGGAATGGCCGGCCTGATCAAGGCGGCGCTGGCGCTCGAACGCGGAATGGTGCCGCCGACGCTGCACTGCGAGGAACCCAGCCCCGCCATTCCGTTTGAGCGGCTCAATCTGCGGCTGTTGCGCGACCTCGAAGCGATCGGGAGCGGGCGCTGCGCCGGCGTCAACTCCTTCGGTTTCGGCGGCACCAACGGGCACGCGATTCTGGCGGCGCCGCCGCACCGTGCGCCGCCGGCGCCGCACGACGCGGCGCTGCCGCCGCTGCTGCTCTCGGCGAAAACCGAAGCATCGTTGCGCGAGCTGGCGCAGCGCTGGCAGGCGGCGCTCGCCGCCGCATCGCCCGAAAGCATACCGAGGATGGTTCGCGCCGCGGCGCGCCGGCGCGATCATCATGGCGAGCGCCTCGTCGCGGCGTCGGGCGACCCGATGGAAATTGCCGCGGCGCTCGGCGATTTCGCCGCCGGCGCCGATCACCCCTCGCTGGTTGCCGGGACCGCGGCGCGCGACGGCAGGCTCGCCTTCGTGTTTTCGGGCAACGGCGCGCAATGGCCCGGCATGGGGCGCGACGCGTATCGGACCAGTCCCGCCTTTCGCGATGCGGTCGCGGCAGCCGACGGCGTGCTGCGGCCGTTGCTCGGGTGGTCGATCGCCGACGCGGTCGAACGCGGCACAGAAGCGGAGCGGCTCGTGCACGCCGATGTCGCCCAGCCGCTGCTGTTTGCGATCCAGGTCGGCATCGTCACCGTGCTGCGCGGTCTGGGAATCACCGCAGCCGGGCATATCGGGCACAGCGTCGGCGAGATTGCCGCCGCCTGGGCGGCCGGCGCGCTGAGCCTCGCCGAGGCGGCGCGGGTCGTCGTCGCGCGCAGCCGACAGCAGGAGCGCACGCGCGGCACGGGACGCATGGCGGCGCTGGCGCTGGGCGCCGCCGCAGCGCAGCAATTCTTTGCCGAACTCGGCGGTCCGCTCGAGGTCGGTGCGATCAACGCAACGCGATCGGTCACGGTGTCGGGGCCGCGCGAGGCGATCGATCGGCTCGCCGCCGAGGCGCGTCGCCGCGGCATCGCCTGCCGCCCGCTCGCACTGGATTTCGCTTTTCACTCCGCGGCGATGGAACCGATCCGCGACGCGCTGTTGGACGATCTCGCCGGTCTTGGTTCAGGCGCGCCGGAGACGCTGCTGATCTCGACGGTTACCGGCCGGCCGGTCGCTGCCGGGGACCTCGACGCCGACTATTGGTGGCGCAATATCCGCAACCCGGTGTGCTTCGCGGATGGGATGGCCGCACTGACGGCGTCCGGTTGCCGCATCTTTCTCGAAATCGGCCCGAACCCGGTGCTGCAACCCTATGCAAAGGATGCGCTGCCGACGGCGGACACCGAGGGGCGGGTGCTGGCGACGTTGCTGCGCAAAGAAAGCAGCGACGATCCGTTCCCGGCGATCGCCGCGCGCTGCCACGTCGCCGGCCACACGATCGCCGCCGCAGCGAGTTTCGACGGTCCTGGCGATCCGGCGCGGTTGCCGCTCTACCCGTGGCAGAAGGAGCGCTGCTGGTTCGACCGCACGGTCGAGGATACGCGCCTCGTCGATCCGCCGTTTGCGCATCCGCTCTTGGGCTTTCGCCAACAAGGGCCGGTCGCGTCATGGCTCAACCATCTCGACCCGTTGCGCGTGCCGTGGCTCGCCGATCACGCGGTCGAGGGGGTGCCGGTATTGCCGGCGGCCGCGGTGCTCGAAATGGCGCTGGCGGCGGCGCGGCTGCGGCGTCCGGATGCCGCTGCGGTCGAGGTCGTCGATGTCGAACTGCGGCGTCCGCTGCCGTTCGACAACGGGCGGCCACGCGAGATCCGCTGCGTCGTCTCGACCGAGGACGGCGATTTCGAGCTGAGCAGCCGGCCGCGGTTGAGCGAGGAGCCATTGACGTTGCACGCGGTCGCTCGGCTGGTGACGGCCGGCGATCTGCCGCCCTCGCCCGACTTCGCCGATCCGGCCTCGGTCGCATCGCGGATCGACGGCGAGACGCTCTACCGGCTGGCGGGCCGGCTCGGGCTCGATTACGGCCCGCATTTCCGCGTCGTGCGACGGGTCGACCGGCTGGCCGACGGCGCGGCGTTGGCGTACCTCGACCCGTCGTTCGTCGGCGCCGCCGGTGCGGACTATCTCGTTCATCCGGCGCTGCTTGACGGGGCATTGCAGGGGCTGCTCGCGCTGATCGCCGACGGGGATGACGATGCGGCGGGCGTCAGCCTTCTGCCGTGGCGCTTCGGGCGGGTGCGCGTCATGGCGCCGTTCGGGCGCAGCGTCTATCGCGCCTGGCTGCGGTTGACGCGCCGCGGCACGCGTTCGGCGTCGGCCGACATCGTGCTGTACGACGAGGCCGGAGCGGCGATCGGCGAATTGGCCGATTGCTGGTTTCGGCGGGTCGAGCTGTCCCGCCGGACGGCACCTGAGGATGCCGCGCTGCGGACCGAACTCGTACCGGCGCCGCTCGGCGAAGGGGCGCCGCCTGCGGTATTCGACGACATCGCCGAGATCGCGACACGGCTCGCCTCCGGCGCGGCTGCTGCAGCCGAAGAGGACACGGAACGGGCGTTGCTGCTCGACGCGCTGATCGCGTCGGCGGCGCTTGCTGCCGTGCCGGGCATGGTCGGGCGCGAGACGCCGTTCACCGTCGAAGAGGTCATCGCAGCCGGCGGCATCGCCCCCGATGCCGCGGCGCTGTTCGGGTGTCTGCTGCGGCTGTTGGAGCAGTTCGGGGCCGCGACTGCGACGGGGCGGGTGTGGCGGATCGCCGCCCGCAACGACCTGCCCGAGATGGCCGATGTCTGGCGGCTGCTGCTGGCCGACGCCCCGGAGTTGGTTGCCGAACTCGCGCTGGTCGCGGCGGCGACGGCCGATCTGCCGCGTTTTCTTGCCGACGGGCCGCTGCCTGCGGGGCAGACGATCGCCGCAACTGTTGACCCTCTGCTGCGCGGCTCGCCGGCCGCCGCGACGGCCATCGATCTGGTGGGCCGGCTGCTCGGCGAGATCGCCGCGCGGTGGCCGGACGGCCGCCCGTTGCGGGTGCTTGAGATCGGCGGGCCGGACGGCGCGACCCGGCAGATCCTCGACCGTCTGGCGCAATCGGGCGTGGCGTTGACCTATCTCGCGGCCGGCCCGGAGGCGGATGAGGCGGCGCGGCTCGGTGCTGCCGAGCGCTGCGACGTGATCGTCGCGCTCAACGCCTGCGCCCGCATGGGCATCGACGGCGCGGCGCTGGGCGCATGGCGCGGCCGGCTCGCACCGGGCGGGCTGCTGATCGCCGCGGAACCCGAGCCCAACCCGTTGTGGGATCTCGCGTTCGGACGACAGTCCGGGTGGTGGCCGGACAGCGGCGACGCCGACGCGCCGTCGCCGTTGCGGTCAGGCGCGGCGTGGCGCGACGAACTCGCCGACAATGGATATGTCGAATTGGGAACCGTCGCCGCGGCAGCCGGTGGGTGGCCGTGCGCGCTGTTTTGGGGTAGAGCGCCGACCGAGGGCGATATCGCGTCGCCGGAGCCGCGGGCGCACACGATCAACCTGATCGCCGCGATCGCGAGCGACCGCGAGGCTCTGGCCGGGTGCTTGTCGCGCCATGATCATGTCGTGCGGATCGCCGACACGGCGGTCTTTGCCGCGGCGGCAGAGGCCGGCGGCCGCGGCGCGGCAGGCGATGACGGCGAAATTGTCCTCATGGTCGCCGACGCGAGCGACGGCGACGACGCCGTCGCGGCAGCGGCGCGGCTGGCGACGCAGATCGCCCGCGTTGCGGCGGCGGCGGCTCAGCGGCAGATGAAGCTTTGGCTCGTCACGACCGGCGCGCAACACCCTGCCGGCGCCGGCGATCGCGGACTGATCGGCGCCGCGGCATGGGGCATCGGGCGGGTGCTGGTCAACGAAATCCCGCGGCTGCAGCTTCGCCTGATCGATCTGGCGCCCGCGCTGGGCGCCGATGACCGTGGCACGGCGATCGCGGCCGAGTTGACGGCGGCCGACGGCGAAACCGAGATCGCCTGGACCGGCGCCGGGCGGCACGTCCTGCGGCTGCGGCGCGGGCTGCCGCCGCGCTGGGCCGCGGCCGGCGATCCGCTGCGCCTCGCCGGCGCACCGCAGGGCGGCATCGACACGCTGGGTTGGCGGCGGGCGGCGCCGCCGCGGCCGCCGGGACCGGGCGAGATCGCGATCGATGTCGCAGCGGCCGGGCTCAACTTCCGCGACATTATGTGGGCGATGGGGCTGGTGCCGGAAGAAGCGCTGATCGACGGCTTCACCGGCCCGAGCTTCGGCCTCGAATGCGCCGGCGTGGTCAGCGCGGTCGGCCCCGGCGTCGCCCATCTCCAGGTCGGCGATCGGGTTGCCGGCTTCGCTCCGGCGGCGCTTGCCAGCCGGGTGACAACGGCCGCACGCGCGGTCATGCGCCTGCCGCCCGAAACGAGTTTTGCCGCAGCGGCAACGCTGCCGGTCGCGTTCGTTACGGTGAGTTATGCGCTCGGGACTCTCGCCAAGCTGATGCCCGGCGAAACGGTGCTGATCCACGCCGCCGCCGGCGGTGTCGGCCTCGCTTCCATCCAATACGCGAAATATCGCGGCGCCACCGTCATCGCCACGGCCGGCTCGGAGGTGAAGCGGGCCTTTCTGCTTCTGGCCGGCGCCGACCATGTGCTGGGGTCGCGCGATCCGGGCCTCGGCGAAGCGGTGCGGAGGGTGACCGGCGGTCACGGCGTCGATGTCGTGCTCAATTCGCTGAGCGGCGAGGCGATGGAGGAGAGCCTCGGCGCCTTGAAGCCGTTCGGCCGCTTTCTCGAACTCGGCAAACGCGACTTCTACCTCAACCGGCGCATTCATCTGCGTCCGCTGCGGCAGAATATTTCGTATTTCGCGATCGATATCGACCAGCTGCCGGTCGCTCGGCCGGATTTGGCCGAGGCGCTGCTCGGCGAGATTGCCGCCGCCCTCGGCGACGGCGCAATCCGGCCGTTGGCGCATCGCCGCTTCGGCTTTGCCGCTGCCGGCGACGCCTTCCGGCTGATGCAGGCGTCGGGCCACATCGGCAAGCTGGTCCTGGTGCCGGACGGCAATTGCGGGGTGCGCCTGCGCGACATCCCTGATGTCGCCTTGCGGCGGGACGGCACCTATCTGGTCAGCGGCGGCATTGCCGGCTTCGGCTATGCCGCGGCGGAATGGCTCGCACGCCACGGCGCCGGCGCGATTGCGCTCGTCGGCCGGCGCGGCGCCGCGACCCCCGGCGCAGCCGATCGCGTCGCCGAATTGCGTGCGCTCGGGGCGGGAGACGTGCGGGTCTATGCCGGCGATGTTGCCGATCACGGCTCGCTCGCCGCCATTCTGGCCGACATCCGGGCGACACAGCCGCCGCTGCGCGGCGTCATCCATGCCGCTGCGGCGGTTGTGGACGGAGTCGCCACCGAACTTGACGAGCCGGCGATGGCCGCCGTGCTGCAGCCCAAGCTCGGCGGCGCGATCGCCCTCGACCGGCTGACCCGCGCGGACCCGATCGAGCTGTTCCTGCTGTTTTCGTCGGCGACGACGTTGCTCGGGGCGCCGGGGCAGGGGGCATACGTTGCGGCCAATCTGGCACTTGAGGCGCTGGCGCGGCGGCGGCGCGCCGAAGGCCTGCCGGGGCTCGCGGTCGCCTGGGGGCCGATCGCCGATACCGGATATCTCGCCGCACGCCCGGATGCGCGCGAGGCGTTGGCTCGCCGCTTGGGCGCCAAGCCGCTGCCGGCGGCAGCGGCGCTGGCGGCGCTGCCGGCGTTGCTCGGCAGCGGCCTCGCCGTCGCCGCCTTTGCCGAAACCAGCTGGCACGAGCCGCGCCGCTATCTGCCGATCCTCGCCGCTCCGCTGTTTGCCGAGCTGTTTGCCGACGGTGCCGCGGCCGCGGGCGACGACCAGCTGCGCGATCGGCTCGCCGGAGCAGGCCTGGACGAGGCGGCGGCGCTCCTCACAGCCGCCGTCGCCGAGGAGGCGGCGACCATTCTGCGCCTGCCGGCCGCCGCGCTCGATCCGCTGCGGCCGCTGTCCGAGGTCGGCATGGATTCGCTGATGGCGGTCGAGCTGCGCCTGGCGCTGGAAACCCGTCTGCGCATCGATCTGCCGCTGATGTCGCTGGCCGAGGGCACGAGCGTCGCCTCGATTGCGCGCCGCCTCGCGGCCGCGCTGACAACGCCGCGGCAGGCCAGCGCGATCGTCAACCTCGCCGCGCGTTACGAGATTGCCGATGCCGATCGGCTCGAAGGGCTGACGAACGCGGCGGCACGGCCGGATGCGCTGCCGGTCGATTCAGCGGCCGCCGAGTGAGCCGATGGCTGCCGGTCGCGACTTGTTCGGCCTGTCGGCGCAAGCGAAAGCGCGGTTGATCGAGAAATTGGCGTCCGCCGCGGGCGGACGACTCGCGGCGGCCGCGGCGCGCCGGCCGCACCCAAAGGCTGACAACGCGAGGATCGGCCGCCTCGACGTCCGGCAATTGGACGGCTGGCGCGAAATCAACCTGATCGAAGAGGCGGCGGAGTATCTCGGCATCGCCGATCCGTTCTTCCGCGTGCACGACCGCATTGCCGCGAGCGAGACGCCGATCGACGGCCGCTCCTACCTCAACTTCGCGTCGTACAACTATCTTGGGCTTAACGGCGATCCGCGCGTCGCGGCGGCGGCCAAGGCGGCGATCGACCGCTACGGCACGTCGGTGTCGGCCAGCCGGCCGGTGTCGGGCGAGCGGCCGATCCATCGCGAGTTGGAACACGCGCTGGCGCGCCTCCACGGCGCCGAGGACAGCATCGCGCTGGTCGGCGGCCATGCGACAAACGTCACCGTGATCGGGCACCTGTTGGGGCGCAACGACCTGATCGTGCACGACGCGCTGATCCATAACAGCGTCGCGCAGGGAGCGATGCTGTCGGGGGCGCGGCGCGTGCCGTTTCGCCACCTCGACGCCGCGGCGGCCGACCGCGCCCTGGCCGAGGCGCGCCTGCGCCATGCCAACGCGCTCCTCGTCATCGAAGGCCATTACAGCATGGACGGCGACGTGCCCGATCTGGCGGCCTTTGTTGCCGTTGCGCGGCGCCATCGCGCCTGGCTGATGGTCGACGACGCGCATGCGCTGGGCGTCTTGGGGCCGCGCGGCTTCGGCTCGGCCGACCACGCCGGGATCGACCCGAACGAGGTCGATATCTGGATGGGCACGCTGAGCAAGAGCCTGGTGTCGTGCGGCGGCTACATCGCCGGCCGCAGGGAGCTGATCGCCTACCTGAAGCGCACGGCGCCGGGCTTTGTCTTTTCGGTCGGCATGGCGCCGGCGGCGGCGGCGGCGGCGCTGGCCGCGATCCAAATCCTCGAACAGGAGCCGGAGCGGGTCCGCCGCCTCAACCAGCGCGCCCGGCTGTTCCTGGAGCTGGCGCGCGCGGGCGGCCTCGACGTCGGCGGGTCGATCGGCGCGGCGATCGTGCCGATCATCACCGGCAGCTCGATCGCCGCCACCCGCCTCGCGGAGGCGCTGTTCCGCCGCGGCATCAACGTCCAGCCGATCCTCTACCCGGCGGTCGCCGAGCGCGCCGCCCGGCTGCGCTTTTTTCTGACCGCCGAGCACAGCGAAGATCAGATACGCAAGGCGGTCGAGATACTGGTGGAAGAGGCGCAGGCGGTAGCCGCCGAACCGGCCGATCTCGCCGCCGTCGCGCGGCATCTCGCGGGCCTGTCGGCCAATTCGACGTGATCCTCTTCAGGGGACGGGCGGGGCGGCGGCGACCTCGGCGATGAACCGCTCGACCGTTGCGAAATGGTCCTGCCAGCGCGGCTGCCGCCAGCCGTTGAGGCGGGCGAGTTGGGCGGCGCGCCGCGGCGATTGCGGTGCCGCATAATCGAGGATCGCCGAGCGCCAGCCGGGTCCGTCGAGCGGGTCGAAAAACTCGGGGATATCGCCACCGGTCTCGCGCAGGGCGGGAATGTCGCTGCACAGCACCGGGACGCCCTGCGCCAGCGCCTCGATGACCGGAAACCCGAACCCCTCGGCGAAGGACGGGAGCAGGACTGCGCTCGCACCCTGGAGCAGCTGCACCATCTCGGCGTCCGCCAGCGTGTTGTGTTCGATGACGGTGCGGCTGAGCGCCGGGCAGCGCTCGAGCATGTCGACGACGTTCTCAGTCTCCCAGCCGCGCTGGCCGATCAGCACAAGGAGCGGTGTGCGCTCGCCGAGTTCGGCGGCGAGCCGGCGCCACAAATTGAGCAGCAACAGGTGGTTTTTGCGCGCTTCGATCGTGCCGACGACGACGAAATAGGGACGCGCGATCGGCGGCCCGCCGCCGGACGGTGCCGACGGGAGGTCGGTGCCGAACGGCGCGACGAGAACCGGCGGCGCGCGCCCGGCGCGGTTGAGCTCGCCTTGCAGCGCGTCGCGCGTCACCGCCGAATTGACGATCACCGCATCGGCAAATTGCGCCGCGCCGCGGATCCGCCGCAGGTGATTTTCTGCCTGTCCCGGTTTGGCGTACTCGGGAAACTGGACCGGGATCAGATCGTGGATCAGGCAGACGAACCGCGCCGCGCCGCGCTGCCTGAGGCGCGCGAGGAGCGCCTGGTTCTCCAGGTGGTGATGCGACACGAGGAGGTAGACCGCGCCGCCGTCCTCACGCAGCCGCCGGGTCGATGCCCGCTCGCGCGATCCGAGCAGCCGGAGCCGCAGATGGCGGGCGATCCGCGAGGCCGGCTGTGTCGGCTGCGGCGAGCGGCTGTCGCCGCGCCAGCCCGCGGCGACAGCCGCGACGAACTCCCGGGCGGCGCGATCCGGCAAGAGGCCGAGCCCGCCGGTCGGCGTCACCGCCGCGAAGCGGGCCGCGCCGCCGTTCGCGATCAGGTGCTGCGCATACGCGATCTCGACCCGGTCGATGCCGGTCGGCGTCGGACGCCCGGCCCGCGACAACAGACGCGAGAGGTCGAGGACGATCATCGGCCGCAGCGCGCCGCCGTGCTACGGCGCCGCGTTCCTGATCACGACGCCGGTCAGCACCGGGCCGGTCAAGGTATTGAGCAGGGTAAAGAATTTCTGCAGTTCATCGAGATCGGCATTGGCGACGTAGATGATGTCCTTGTCGCGGATCGGAAACCGCTGCGCCAGGAAATACGACGTCGCGTCCCGCATATCGAGCCGATAGACGACGGGAGAGCTGCCGTTCGGCCCGATGTCAAGCTGCCGCTCGCCCAAGGCCCGCACGATGCGCGGCGGTTCGTAGCGGAACAGAAACACGCCCGACGGGTCGGAGCGCTGGTCCTGCAGCCCGCCCGCCTTGGCCAGCGCCTCAATGAGGGTCGGCCGTTCGGACGGGAACGGGATGTCGGCATTGACCCCGGTCGCGCCGAGGACGGTGAAGGACTGCGGCACGTGCACCAGTGTCAGGATGTCGCCGGGTTGCGCATAGATGTTCTCGGCGGGCTGCGACACCAGCGTTTCGAGCGGGATCGTCGCGGTGACGCCGCCGCGCGACAGCCGCACGAACGTCTCATAAATCGGCCCCGATGCGCCGCCAGCTTCGGCGATCACGTCGAGCAGCCGATCGCCCCTGACCGACAGCGGGATGAGGGCGCCGTGCACGACCTCGCCCATCACGGCGACGCTGTTGGCGACGCTCTTCGTGACCGTGACGATGACCTGCGGCTCAATGGCCTTACCGGCGAGGCGACGCACGATCGCCCGCTGGGCTTCGACCGGCAGCAGACCGGCAACATGGATGCGGCCGGCAAACGGCACGCTGATCCCGCCGTCCTGTCCGACCATCTGTTCCGGGATTGTGACGTTGCGCGATCCCGACGTGACGCCGCCGTCGGCACCGCCCTCGCTGAACAGTCCGCCGCCGGCGGCTTCCCAGATCGAGACGACGATGCTGTCGCCGACCGCAATCCGATGCGGCGGCGGTTTGCCGTATTTTTTGAAGCGTGCAGCGAAGTTTTCGACCGGCGCGGTGCGCAGCGCGGCGATGACATTGCTGTTGATGTCGACGAGGTCGAAGCCCGGCCGGTTGTTCTCGACCTGCTGGCGGACGATCTGGCCTGCGGTCGGACCCGCGGTCGGCAGTGCCGAGCAGCCGGCAAGAACAACGGCCAGCAAACCCACAACTGCGGCTGCCTTCATCACCCCGGCTCCGGCTGCGCGGGTCGGCACGACCGACGCGATGCCGCTCGATGCGGCAAGCCGCGCCATCGGCTATCGCCGGCCGCTGCTCGTCGGTCGTCTGGCGCGCGCCAGCGTGCCGGTTCAGACACCCCCAGTCAAACGACTTGCAGGGCCGTCGCAATCATGCGGGCGGTATAAACTCCCATCCAGCCGATCGGGTCGAGCCAGCCCTTTTCGTTGCGCGGCGGCCGGATCGCCCGGATATGCGCGTCGGTGATCTCGGACAGATCGCCGATCGGCTGCGGCGGATCGCCTTCGGTGGACCAGAAGAAGCGAGGCAATCCGCCCACCGCGTGCTTGGCGACCAGGCAGTTCGGCGCGCCGCCCTCTTGGTTGTACAGCCCGACAGCAGAATAGCCGTCCTGATGGCTGACGATCATGACCCCTTCGGTGCCCGGGAAGGCATATTTCATAGCGGAGAACCAGCGGCACAGAGCCGTCAGTTCGGCCTCGGTGAACTCGTATTCGCCGCGCGCGGAGCGCGGCTTCGCGTCCGCCGAGCGCCGCGCCCGAGACGTCAGCGGAAAGGCTATCACATTGGTCGTATCAGACACGGTCCCCCCAACCCAACCCGCCGCCCGCGGAAATGGTCCCCAAGCTCCTCGTCTTGTGGCGGGGCGGCGGCCGGGCCACCCCGAAAAATGTGCCGCCGCCGCCAGCCGGAGCCGTGATGCTCCTTAGCTGTCGACGGGCTTTCCAAGTCCGGATCGTGACGATCCGCAGCCATATTCTTTCTGAGACTACAGTCGAGCGCCGATTCGGAGTCAATTGAGCGCGGCTCGGCGACCCGGTTTTTCGCGTCAATTGTGCTTTCAGGGCAACAGTTGCAGAAACGCGACAGGCTGTTAAACCGCCGGTTTTATCCGCCGCGATCGCCGCTGCGCGTTGACCCCGGCGACGCCCCTGTGCAGCGTGCCGGGAAACGCTAATCCGGCCGCCTGCCGACTGCCACGACCGGCACGACGACGACCGGTGCAATGCCCTGTCGGATCATGTGGAGTTCCCGCGCCGTGCGCGGCGACACGTCGATCAGCAGCGAATGGCTCGCTGGACCGCGGTCGTTGATTTCCGCCACCACCGAGCGGCCGTTGGCGAGGTTGGTGATGCGGACGAGCGAGTGCAGCGGCAGCGAGCGATGAGCGGCGGTCGCGTGGATCGCATCGAGCCGCTCGCCGCTCGCCGTCCGATCGCCGAGGAGTCGCGTGCCGTACCACGCGGCCCTGCCGACCTCGCGCCGCCCGATCGGCCGCAGCGGTCCGACATAGCGGTCTTCCGGCGGCAGCGCGGCGAGACCGCGCCGGTGCTGCGCGTGTCGAGCCTGGCGGCGCGCGCTGACGGGCGCGATCCCGTGACGGGTGGCATGAGGCTCGCGGCGGGCAATCGTCTGATGCGGCGCCGCCTCGGCGATGCGCTGCGGCGCAGCAGGCGCGAGCGCCGGGCGGCGCCGCTGCGCGGACAGATGGCCGCCGGCGGTTGCGCTCGCGGGCCCTGCCTTGACGTCGGGAGCCGGGTCGTGATGGGCGGCGTGGTCCTGCTTTGTCGTGGGGGTTGCCGTTACGAGCGCCAGCACAAGCGACAGGCCGATTGTCGTTCGCATCCTCATCCGCCGGCGTCTCCATGTGGTTTTCGGAAAAAATGCGTGCCCGGCCAGCCCGCAGCAGCGGACGCCGTTTCTGGCGACGACAGGGTGATACGGTTGCCGTCCCGGGTCTGTGGCGAGGGGCGCCCGGGTGGGAGCAGGGGAAAGTTCCGTGACGAGCCTAACCAGTCGCCGATGCGCCTGTCAACCACATCGAGAGTTCAAATTATGCAGATGGTGCGTGCGATCGAGATCAGCGACGGGCGACAGGCCGGACGGTCTTTGTCTATTGCTGGAAATAATGAAGGTGATGAATTCTTTGAATTATCGGCGACGCGAAATCATTCGCAAATATGGCGATTTTAAGCGGCGCGGCCCGGGCCGATGCTGGGCTTGCTGCACCGGGCGGGCGGGCGGCCGGTTGAGGCTGGCATTGCTCCCCGCTTTTGCGCGATAACAGCGTCCGGCTGGCGACAGGCGGCCGGTAACGTCGGAAGGGAATTGGCCATGGCAGACCAGGAGCGTGCCGTGATTGTCGGCGCCGGGTCGGGGCTCAGCGCGGCGCTCGCCCGCCGCTGCGCCAAGGACGGCATGGCGGTCGTGCTGGCGGCGCGCGACGCGGGCAAGCTCGCCGCGCTGGCGCGCGAGACCGGTGCTGCGACGGTGGCGTGCGATGCGACGCGCGCCGAGGATGTCGCGCGGCTGTTCGCGGCGATCGACGCCGGCGGCAGCCGCCTCGACCTCGTGATCTACAACGCCAGCGGACGAGCGCGCGGACCGATCGTCGAACTCGACCCGGCCGCGGTCGATGCCGCGATCCGCGTCACCGCCTTCGGCGGCTTTCTCGTCGCGCAGCAGGCCGCGATCCGCATGGCAAAGCAGGGCAGCGGCACGATCCTGTTCACCGGCGCCAGCGCCAGCGTGAAGGGCTACCCGCGCTCCTCGTCGTTCGCGATGGGCAAGTTCGCGCTGCGCGGGCTGGCGCAGAGCCTGGCGCGCGAGCTGCAGCCGCAGAACATCCACGTCGGCCATGTCGTCATCGACGGCGGCATCCGCCGCGGCGGCGACCCGCGCGCCAACGAGCGCGGCCCCGACGGGCTGCTCGACCCCGACGCGATCGCCGACACCTATCTCCACCTGCACCGCCAGCAGCGCAGCGCCTGGGCGTGGGAGATCGAGCTGCGCCCCTGGGTCGAAAGCTTTTAACGAGATCAGGTAACGCAAAGGACGCGCAGGATACGCAATGGCCGCAACGGAAAATTCACCCTCGCGTCCGTTGCGAAACCATTGCGTCCTTTGCGCTAGTGCGCCGAGGCCTGCTGCACCTTCAGGAAGCTCGGAAAGACCAGCTTGGCCGGGCAGATGTCGCGCGGCCAGATGCACACCTGCTTGTCGCCCTGCCATTGCATGACGATGCCGGTGGTATAATCCCGGCCGTATTTCAGGGCGTGCGTATAGGGGGCGTCGCGGCCATAGAATTCGTAATGCGGGCCGAGCGTCCCCTCCATGTCGGTCTGTTCCAGCGCGGCGACGATCTTGTCGGGATCGGTCGATTTGGCGCGTTCCATGGCGCCGGCGAGCGCCCGCACGGCATCATAGGCGGTAAAGCCGCTGAGCGCCGGAAACTGGGCGAATTTCTTCACGAATGCCTCGCCCGCCGGGATCGTCAGCGGGGTCAGCGCGACCCCCGCGACCGTGCCGGCCTCGGTGATGACGCCGTCGGCCGCGCCGTTGGTGGCATCCCAGAAGGCCGGGTTGCTCGCCTGCACGCTGATGCCGGCCAGGGGGATCGGCACGTGCCGATCATGCCACTCCACGGTCGGCTGCACCCCGACGCGCGCCCACCCGGCGATGATGACGTCGGGATGCTTTGCCTCGACGGCCTTGTAGATCGGCGTGAAGTCGGTCGTGCCCGGGTTGAAGCGGATGTGATCGACGAGCTCGAAGCCGGCATCGGGCAGACATTTCTCGTAGCCGTCGTCGAGCGGCGCTGCCCAGGCGGCATCCTCGCTGACGATGGCCGCCGTCTTCATGTGCAACATACCGACCAGGATGTCGTGCGAGGAATCGCACACCACTTCGGCCAGCAGCGGCGACGGAAGCCAGCCCTCGAACATGTATTTGTAACGGTCGTAGTTGTCGTGCACCTGCTTGGAGATCAGGTTGGAGGCGGCGACCGGGGTGATCGTCGGCATGTGGAGGCGCGCCGCCCACGGCTCGATTGCCAGCGCAATCTCGCTGATGAAGGTCGCGACGACCGCCTTCACGTGGTCCTGCTGCGCCGCGCGCTGGAAGGCGCTCACCGCGTCGGCGGCCGAGGAATGATCGTCATAGACGATGATCTCGATCGGACGGCCGTCGATGCCCCCCTTGGCGTTGATGTCCTGCGCGGCCAGTTCGGCCCCTTGGCTGATCGGCCGGCCGACGATCGTCGCCTCTTCGCTGATCACGCCGATCTTGATCGGCGTCTGGTCGGCCGATGCGGCCAGCGCCGCCGCCGGCAGCGCGAGCGTGGCGAGCAACAGGCCGGCAACCCGGAACCCAGCCGTCGGCATATCGCCTCCCACCCCATCAGCTTTGCGAAAGAGCGCGCCTCAACAGAGCGATGCAAGCGCGCGATCGCTTGACGTTTTCGGGCGCCGGCGGCGCGCCGCCGCGGCTGAGCCGGCTCATTGCGGCAACCCGCGGTATTGGTGCGGGATGCGGCGGATGTCCTCAACGAGATCGGACGGCACCTCGCCCACGCCGTCTCCGCGCAAGGTCAGCGCATCGGCGAGGCCGCCGAAGCGGCGTTCGATCGCGCCAACGATCTGGTCGTGGCGGCCGACCGCGGCAAAGAGATGCACGACATCGTCCGGTACTTCGTTCGGCAGCTCGCCCCATTTGCCCTGCCGCACCATGGCGTTGAGCTTCAAGCCGAGGTCTTCCAGGCCGTGCGCGGCGAAGACCCCGTAATAGGCCGGCGTCGAGCCGTAGAACGCAACCCGCTGGCGCACCCATTCGAAGCGCTCGGCGACGCTTCCGTCGTCCGGGCCGGTGGCGAGAAAGCCGCCGCCGGAAATCTCGAATTGTCCGCGAGCGCGGCCGGCCTTGGCAAGGCCCGCGGCGATCCGCGGCATGATCTCGTCGGTCAGGTATTTCCTGGTGCAGAAACCGTGCAATTTGACCCCGTCGCATTCCTCGGCGGCGACGCGCAGCATCGCCGGCCCGACCGCGGCGATCATGATGGCGGGCGGCGGCACCGGGGCGATCTTGGGCGGCGTGAAATTCGGCGTCATCAGCGTGAAGCGGTAATGCTGGCCTTCGTAGGCCGGCTTTTCGCCGGTCTGCCAGCAGCGCCAGATCGCGCGCAGCACCTGCACATACTCGCGCATGCGTGGCGCCGGCGGCGACCACGGCACCGAAAAGCGCCGTTCGTTATGCGCCCGCACCTGCGAGCCGAGGCCGACGACAAACCGGCCGCCGGTCGAGCCGGCCATGTCCCAGCCGACTTCGGCGACCGCCATCGGCGTCCGCGCAAACGCGATCGCGACGCCGGTATGGAGTTCGATCCGCTCGGTTGCGGCGCCGGCAACGGCCAGCGCGAGGAACGGGTCGTGCTGGTTTTCGGGAGCGACGATGCCGTCATAGCCTTCCGCCTCGGCCGCCTTGGCCGCCGCCGGCACCAGCCGCAGATCATGCTGCGGCACGTTGGTGAATACCCGCATCGCCCCTTCCCCTCGCCGGATCAGCCGCGCCGGATCGGGCCACGATTTGCCGCCCGCGCGCAAGCCCGGCGTAGGCACTGGCGCAATCGGGCGCCTGCGTCTACGCTGACGCGCCATCACGCAATCGCGGAGACGGAGGTACAGCGATGATCAACGGAATGTCGCGGCGGGCGGCATTGGTCGGCGCCGGCCTGCTGCCGCTCGCCTGGTCGTCGCCGGCACTGGCCGCGTCGATCAAGTTCCAGGTGGCGCTGTCCGGCGCCAATTCGGTGCCGCCGGTGCCGACGCCGGGCAAGGGCACCGCCGACATCACCTACGACCCGGCGAGCCGCGTCGTGACCTGGACGATCAATTACAGCGGGCTCGCCAGCACGGTCACAATGGCGCATTTCCACAAGGGTGCGAAGGGCACCAACGGCCCGGTCGTGATCTGGCTGTGCGAAAAGGGCGCGCCGGTCGACAATCCGATCACCGGCAGGATCACGCTGACAGCCGACGAGGCGCAGCAGTTTATGGCCGGGGAGTGGTACATCAACGTGCACACGAAAAACCACCCGGCCGGCGCGATCCGCGGCCAAGTGGTCCCGCCGAAGAGCGGCTGACGCGGCGACGTGCCGACGGGCGGTTGCGGGCGGCCGGACCCGCATCCGCCGCCGCCCTTCGGCCCGCCATGTTCAACATGCTGAACGATATTCGTCGCTCGCGCGCGGCGCGGCCCCGCGCTAGGATGTTCGAGGAAATGACGGCGCGCCGCGAGGGAATGCCGGATGCCGAAGGTGACCTACATCGAGTTCAACGGGACGGCGCACGAGGTCGAGGTGCCGGTGGGGCTGTCGGTCATGAAGGGCGCCGTCAACAACGGCGTACCCGGGATCGACGCCGATTGCGGCGGCGAGTGCGCCTGCGCCACCTGCCATGTCTATGTCGAGGCCGAATGGCTGGAGCGCACCGGCCTGCCGGAGCCCGGCTCGATGGAAGACAGCATGCTGAGCTTTGCCGCGGTGACCCAGCCCAATTCGCGGCTGTCCTGCCAGCTCACGATGACCGAAGCGCTCGACGGGCTCGTCGTGCGCATGCCGGAGGGCCAGCATTAAAAGCCGCGCAGCGGCGGCGGAACGGGAGGTAGCGATGGATACCTACGTCAATTATACGGCGCGCGATGAAGCGTACGCGCTGCCGCTCGACAAGATCGACGTCAGCGACCCGCAGATCTACTGCAACGACACGTGGTATCCCTATTTCGAGCGGCTGCGCCGCGAGGACCCGGTGCACTTTGTGCCGGACAGCCCGTACGGGCCGTACTGGGCGGTCACCAAATACAAGGACATGGTCAAGGTCGAGGTGAACCATAAGGCGTTCTCCTCGTCGGACGATCTGGGCGGCATCCGCATCGAGGACCCGCCGAAGGGCATGGAGCGGCCGAGCTTCATCCGCATGGACCCGCCCGAGCACGACGGGCAGCGCCTTGTCGTCAGCCCGACCGTCGCGCCGGGCAACCTCGCCAAGATGGAAGCGATGATCCGCGAGCGCACCTGCCGCGTGCTCGACGGCCTGCCGCGCGAGGAGGAGTTCAACTGGGTTGACCGCGTCTCGATCGAATTGACCTCGATGATGCTGGCGACGCTGTTCGACTACCCGATCGAAGAGCGTCGCGCGTTGATCCGCTGGTCGGAGATTGCGATCTGCGAACTGAACGCGCCGGACGCGCCGGTGCACACCGAGGAGGAACGCTTCGCCGAACTGGTCAAGTTCGCCGAGCACATGAACGAATTATGGGAGGAGCGCGCCAAGCAGCCGCCGACCTTCGACATCATCTCGATCCTGGCGCACAGCGACATGATGAACCGCATGCCGCTGCGCGAGCGCATGGGCATCCTCATCCTGTTCCTGGTCGGCGGCAACGACACGACGCGCAACTCGATGTCGGGCGGCGTCTGGGGCCTCTCCCGCTATCCCGAGGAATTCGCCAAGGTGCGGGCCAACCGCGAGCTGATCCCCGGCCTCGTTCCCGAGATCGTCCGCTGGCAGACGCCGGTCATCCATATGCGGCGCACCGCGACCGAAGACGCCGAGATCGGCGGCAAGGCGATCCGCAAGGGCGACAAGGTCGTGATCTGGTACATCTCGGGCAATCGCGACGAAGAGGTGATCGCGGAGCCCAACCGGCTGATCGCCGACCGGGCGCGGCCGCGCGAGCACACCGCATTCGGCTTCGGCATCCACCGCTGCCTCGGCAATCGGCTCGCCGAACTGCAATTGCGCATCCTGTGGGAAGAGATCCTCAACCGCGACCTGCAGATCGAGGTGCTGGACAAGCCGGTCTACGCCTATTCCAACTTCCTGCGTTCGATCCGCTCGTTGCCGGTGCGCCTCGCCGCGTGAATGCGGCGTTCGGCGTCTTCGCGACATTGCTGAGGATTCGCTTCACCGTGCGGCTTGCAAATTGTCCTTGACACTTCAAAGTTTTCGTGATTCGAAATCGAGATGCTAAGCGCATGATATAGTGTACCCGATTTGGTCCAAGGTGCTCTTAATAGGAGCGTTGCATGGATCAATCGCCATCACTAGCGTCGAGCGCTAACTTCGTGGGGCGCAGAGGAACGCGGGGAGAGGTGTAATATGGCGGATAGAAAGGCATTCTTCGGAAAGCTTCCCAGTCATCCGGAACTGGACAAGCTCCTAGAACGAGCACGCTCGGCACCGGCGACCGATGATCAACTCCGAGAGCAGCGTGTTAGCTTTGCCTATGGCAATGCGCCAGCGTCGTCGGGTATCACGAAGGATTCGGCACGAAT
>DATJUL010000183.1:0-8608 GCA_035502295.1 Allostellaceae bacterium
TGGCAATCGCCGCAATGGCCGAGACCCTCGACGAGATAGGCGCCGCGGTTCCATGCGGCATCGTGCCGGGGATCGGGGCGGAAGCGCGCCGGGTGAAAGAACAACAGGTTCCAGAAGCTCATCAGCCAGCGTTGATCGAGCGGAAACGGCAGCCGGTTGGGGAGTTGGGTCGTCTCGACCGGCCGGCGGGTCATCAGAAAGGCGTAGAGGGCGTCGAGGTCGGCGTCGCCGATAGCGGCGAAATGCGGGTACGGAAAGGCGGGATAGAGGTGCCGGCCGGTGCGCGAAATCCCCTCGCGCATGGCGCGGCGAAACGCGACGACTGACCACTGCCCGATGCCGCTGCCCAGGGCCGGCGTGATGTTGGTGCTGTAGATCGTGCCGAACGGGGTTGCGATCGGCCGGTTGCCGGCATAGTCGCCGCCGCCCGGCGCGGTATGACAGAGATGGCAGCCGCCGATCGCCGCGAGCCGCGCGCCTTTGTCGATCAGCTTTTGGCTGAAGGCGGTGCGCGGGGGCGGGTTTTCCAGCTTGTCGATGAGCGGATGCCGCGCAGCGATGGCGTAGCCGGTCGCCGCCAGCACCGGCAGCAGCACAATCGCCGCGATGATCCATCGCGCCCGCATGCCGGAGCCTTTATCATACCGCACCGCTCATGACACCGCGACGTAAAGGCCGCCGCACCGCGGCGCCATGCCGACAAGCGGCGCCGATCTCGCCTTAAGGTGGTGATCTTCGCAGGGTTTTGGCGGTTTGGCCTGGCGTCCCCGGCAGGACTCGAACCTGCGACCCCCGGTTTAGGAAACCGATGCTCTATCCGGCTGAGCTACGGGGACATTGCTTTTTTATCGATTCCGGCGCGGTTATAGCAGAGCGGCACGCGCTGTCGAGCGGTGCCGCCGCGTCCTTACGCATCGCCGCACCGACACGCGTTCAACAACCGGCGTCAACGCGGCGGCCCGCTTCAATCGGGCAGCCCACGGAGGAAGCGGTCATTGCTTCACATCGTATTGCCTGGTTCAGGCACAAGCAGGAACTGCACTTCGTTCATCACCGGCATGCAGACGGCAATTTTGGGGTGATACATTTCTTCTGGGACCGGGCACTGGGGACTTATAGAAGGCCGGATGCCGGGCGACGCGAGCCGACTTCGCCGATGTGACGAGCGGCGCCGGTCTAGCCGCGTTTCAGGCCGGTCTGGCGCGCAGGCGCACCGGCGGCACCTCGCGCGGCACGATCAGGGCACAACCGGTCGTCGCGCGCACCTCATCGACCGTGATGCCGGGCGCGATTTCCTTGAGCGCCATGCCCTCCGGGGTGATTTCGTAGAGGCCGTAATTGGTGATCACGAGATCGACGACGCCCGGCGCCGTCACCGGGATCGCGCAGCGCTCGACGAGCCGGGGCGCACCGTTGCGCGTCGTCTGCTCCATCGCGACGAAGACGTGCTTGGCGCAGGCCGCCAGGTCCATCGCGCCGCCGATGCCGCCGCCCTGCTGCCCGGCCATCTTCCAGTTGGCAAAATCGCCGTTGGCGGCGACCTCGTAGGCGCCGAGCACGGTCACATCGATGCGGCCCGAGCGGATGATGCCGAACGAATCGGCGTGGTGCACGATCGCGGCGCCCGGCTTCAGCGTCACGTGCTGGCCGCCGGCGTTGACCAGGTGCAAATCCTCTTCGCCCGGCGGCGCCAACGGCCCATAGCCGATGACGCCGTTTTCGGCGTGAAAGATGATCTCCCGATCGCCGAAATCGCAGTTCGAGCACAAGGTCGGGATGCCGATCCCGAGATTGACGATCCAGCCGTCCTGGAATTCCATCGCCAGCCGGTCGCACATCTGCTGCCGGCTCAAGCCTTTCGCCTGGTCGCTCATCGTGCTCTCCTTATCGGATAGGTAGCGCAAAGGGCGCAAGGGATACGCGAAGGACGCGACGGCTCAGAGGCCATTGACCAGCCTTACAATTCCATCTCGCGTATGCGCCACACCAAGCTTGAACCCGCCGAGCCTCAAGCAGCTCAGCAATTGCCCGCGATGGGGATCGCGATCGATACCTGGCTCCGCACAGCGATCGGCTTCTTCTCAAGTTGATAAAGATCGCGCGCCCGATTTCTTCCTCTCTCACCGTCGCGTCCTTCGCGTATCCTTTGCGCCCTTTGCGTTATCTACCGGCGACGGCGGCGGGGCGCTGCGGCCACCAGCCTTCGGGCGGCGGCGGGATTTTCACGAGACGGTGGACAAAAATGCCGGCCAGGTGCACGTCATCCGGGTCGATCGCGCCCTTGGGCAGGATCGGCTCCTCGACCTCGACGATCGTCACCCGCGCGGCCATCGCCATCAAGGGATTGAAATTGCGCTGCGAGCGGCGGAAGCGCAGGTTGCCGAACTCGTCGGCCTGCCAGGCGCGGATCAACGCGTAATCGAGCGGCAGCGCCTCTTCCAGCAGATATTCGCGGCCGCCGAAAACGCGCGTCTCGCGCCCTTCGGCCAGTTCGGTGCCGACCGCGGCCGGCGTATAGAAGGCCGGGATGCCGGCGCCGGCGGCGCGCAGGCGCTCGGCCAAGGTGCCCTGCGGCACCAGTTCCGCTTCGATGAGGCCCTTGTCGACATACTCGGTCAAGACGAGGCGCTGCGAGGCGCGGGTCGGCGCGGTGAAGGCGCAGATGACCCGGGCGACCTGGTTGTTGCTGATCAGCCGGCTCAGGTTCGGCGCGTCGGCCGGCAGCGTCGCGCCGCCGCCGGTGCCGTTCGACACGCACGTGAGGCGCCTGGCGCCCTGCTCGGCCAGTGCCTGGTACAGGTTGACCGGCATGCCGACAACGGCAAACCCGCCGAACCCGACGACCGCGCCGTCGGCAATGTCGCGCACCGCCTCGGCAAAGCCGGCGAAGATTTTGGATTGCGGCATTCCTCCTCCCAGCCCTTTTTCGTCATACCGGCGTAGACCGGTATCCATGGTCCGACCGCACGATCGTCCGAGAAATGGGTCCCGGCTTTCGCCGGGACGACGAATGCTTACCGCAGCTCTTGGCCCTCGCTGCCGCCGGTGAGGAAAATGTTGGGCTTCAGGAAGATCGACAGGACCAGCGCGCCGCCCGGCGATTTGGCGATATGGCGGTTGCCTTTCGGGCGCCAGACGTAATTGCCGGCCGCGACTTCGCCCTCGTCGTCGACGAGGCTGCCTGAGAGCACAAAGGTCTGCTCGACCTCGACATGCTCGTGCAAGGCCAATTCGGAGCCGGGCTGCCAGCGGAACAGCGCGGTCAGGAGGCCGGTATCGGGGTCTTCGAGCAGAATTTTCATGTCGATGCCGGGGCACGGCGTCGGCTTCCACGGCAGGCTGTCGACATCGACATAGCGCGATGCCAGCGGGCCGAGCACGTCTTCATTCGCCAGATGCGGCGTCGTCGCGGTCATGCGTTCCTCCATCATGTTCTACCACAGAGACACGGAGGCCACGGAGCAAGACCGGTCATTGCGAGGAGTGAACCCGACGAAGCAATCCCGATCCCCATCAGTCCGCCCGGATTGCGTCGCTTCGCTCGCACTGACAGTAAACATCAACTCCGCGCCTCTGTGATGAGAATCGGTTATTTCAGCGTACGGTCCCACATCTGGAACATCTTGTCCCAGGTTTCTTCGGCCGCCAGCGTGTTGTAGATCGCCCGTTCGGGAAACGCGAAGCCGTGCTCGGTGCCGGGAAACACCTTCACTTCGTGCTTGATGTGATGCTTTTCGAGGAGGCCCTGCAATTCGCCCGGAATGTGCGCCGGCACGCTGCGGTCGGTCTCGGCGAAAGCGTAATAGAGTTCGCCCTTGATGCGGTCGAGGAAGCGATGCGGCGAATCCTCCTTGTCGGTGATGATGCCGACGCCGTAAAGCGAGGCGGCCGCCGCGATGCGGTGCGGGTAGAAGGCCGCGGCATTGGTGATGTGCTGGCCGCTCATGCAATAGCCGACGCAGCCCATGGGGCCCGGCTTGCAGTTGTCCTGCGCGTCGAGCCAGGCGATCCAGCCGCTCGTGTCATCCATGACCTTGGCATTGGTCAGGCTGTTCATCGCGGCGAACATGACTGCCATCATCGTGTCGTCGCGGCGGTGCATGTCGAGGCGGATCGTACCGACCCGGTAATACATGTCGGGCAGGAGGCAGAAATAGCCGGCCCGCGCGATGCGCCGCGCCATGTTGCGCAGTTCCTCGCGGATGCCCGGCGCATCCATGTAGAAGATGATGCCGGGATATTGGCCCGGCCCATCCGGGCAGACGGCAAAGCTCGGGCAATGGCCGTATTTGGTCGTGACGATGACGTCCTGTTCGAGCATCGCGTGAATCCTCCGGTTCGGTGCAGAAGACGAGCCTCGCGCGAACCGGCGCCGATGTCACGCGGGTTTTCGCCGGCGCGAGCGACCGCAGATAACAGAGCGCTTGCCCGGAGCGGGCGAGTGTGGTCTCCAATCCGCGCTCGACCCGCAGCGTCAACCGGACAGGATCAGCCGATGTTTATTGCGATGAACCGCTTCAAGGTCGTCCCCGGCGCCGATGCCGAATTCGAGCTTGTGTGGACCGCGCGCGACACGCATCTCAAGGAGGTGCCCGGATTTGTCGAATTTCACCTGCTGCGCGGTCCCGAGCGCGACGATCACACGCTCTATTCGTCGCACACGATCTGGCGAAGCCGCGACGATTTCGAGGCGTGGACGCGCTCCGAGGCCTTCCGCCTGGCGCATCGCTCGGCCGGCGACAACCGCCCGCTCTATCTCGGCCACCCCGAATTCGAGGGGTTCGAAGTCGTCCAGACCGTCAAGTGACCGGGTCAGCGGGCGTTGGCGGCGGCCTTGTACCGTTCGCGCTGGGCGATGCCGCTGGTGCCGAGCACGCGCCGCTCGCAGACATCGCCCAATGACACCGAGCTCAGGTAGAGGTGAATCTGGTTGCTCAGCTCCTCCCACAGATCGTGGGTCAGGCAGCGGCTGCGGTCGCCGCGGCAGCCGATCGCCGCGCCAGGCGTACAGCGCACCGCCCGGATCGGCTCATCGACGGCGAGGATGATGTCGGCGATCCGCGTCTCGTCGCGGCCGCGCGCCAACCGGTAGCCGCCGCCCGGGCCGCGCACGCTGTTGACGAGACCGCTGCGGCGCAATTTGGCGAACAGCTGCTCGAGATAGGACAGCGAGATCTCTTGCCGCGCGGCGATGTCGGCGAGCGCGACCGGCCGGCCATCGCTGTGCTGCGCCAGATCGACCATCGCCATGACCGCGTAGCGGCCCTTTGTGCTGAGCTTCACGACGCCGCCCTCATCGCCGGCTGATCGGCCGCACCCGGCTCGGCCTCGGCCACGCTCTTCGTGGCAGGGTCGCGTTCGAGAAGGGCGACGCGCGCGCGCAGGCTCGTCACCTCGTCAACGAGGCCGTTGAGCGCGCGGGCGACCGGGTCGGGGATGTCGCCGGTCACGCCATACGGCTCAAAGGCGGGCCGAGGCTCGGCCGTCGGGCTGCGCCGCGCGACCTGGCGCGCCGGGTTGCCGACCATCGTCGCGCCGGGCGGCACCTCGCGCAGCACGACGGCCGCGGCGCCGATGCGCGCCCCGTCGCCAACCTTGAACGGCCCCAAAATCTGCGCGTTCGAGCTGATGATGACGCCGTTGCCGATCGTCGGATGGCGTTTCTGCCCGGCCTGGTCGGCCGAGGGCCGCGTGCCGCCGAGGGTGACGCCCTGGTAGAGCGTGCAGTCGTCGCCGATCTCGGCGGTCTCGCCGACCACGACGCCGATCCCGTGATCGATGAACAGGCGCCGGCCGATCGTCGCCCCCGGATGGATGTCGATCGCGGTCAGGATGCGGCCGAGATGCGCGACAAAGCGGCCGGTGAGATACCAGCCGTGCTGCCACAGCCAGTGCGCCGCGCGGTAAAACAGCAGCACCTGGAAGCCGGGATAGCATAAGACGACTTCGAGCCGCGACCGCGCGGCCGGATCGCGCGCCAGCGTTGCGTCAATTTCCTCGCGAAGGTTTTTGAAGAGCATAGCAATCACTATGTTATCATCGCGCTCGCGGTCGCACCGCCCGCGGGCGGTCGTGCAATCTCGCGACGAGCATATAATTGCCCGACTTCTGCGATCAAGCATACGGCAGCCGAACGCCCGCCGTTTGGGTCGAGACCGATCGGGAATCGGCACGCCGCGGCACGCATAGCTGAGTGTGCTAGTAGGAATTGAGCCCGGATCTGCCATGCCCGACGTGATCATCAACGGCCCGGAAGGGCGTATCGAGGGCCGCTACCATCACGCCCGCGGCGGCACCGCGCCGATGGCGCTGGTGCTGCACCCGCACCCGCTGCACGGCGGGACGATGAACAACCGCGTTGTCTACACGTTGTACCAGTGCTTTGTGCGCCGCGGATACTCGACGCTGCGCTTCAATTTCCGCGGGGTCGGGCGCAGTCAGGGCGGCTTCGACCGCGGCGAAGGCGAACTGGCCGACGCGGCCGCCGCGCTCGACTGGCTGCAGGGCTACAACCCGAACGCGACCTCGTGCTGGGTCGCCGGCTATTCGTTCGGCGCCTGGATCGGCATGCAGCTGTTGATGCGCCGGCCGGAGATCGAGGCGTTCATCTCGGTGGCGCCGCCGGCCAACAATTACGATTTCAGCTTTCTCGCGCCGTGCCCGTCGTCCGGATTGATCCTGCACGGCGACGAAGACATCGCGGTGCCGCCCGACTCGGTGCAGAAGCTGGTCCACAAATTGTCGCACCAGCGCGACATCAAGATCGAGTTCTGCCGCATCCCCGGCACCGATCATTTCTTCATCGACAGCGCCGAGGTGCTGGCCGGCCATGTTGATGCCTATATCGCAGCGCGTGGCCGGCGCGCCGAGCCGGCCGAACCCGCCGCCGCGCCGGCCCGCGGCCGCTAGCAGAGGCCGCCGGCGGCCTCGGCGAGCAGCGCCCACGCGGCAGGATCGCTGTTGGCCTGCCAGCGCCGGTAGAAATCGCCGAGCGCGGCGCGCATCCCGGCGGCATCGGCGGTGTTGACGATCAGGCCATGTTCGGCCAGCGCGGCGGCGCCCGAGGCGTTGATCTGCTCGACATCGGCGCGCTGCAACAGCGCGAAGGTTTCGGCGTTGCGCTCGACAACGCCGCGGATCGCGGCCGGCAGGGCCTGCCAGGCGCCGGCATTTGCAAGCAGCGTGAAGCCGCTCCACCAATGCGCGGTGAGGCTCAGATAGCGCTGCACCTCGTAGAGCCGCAATGACAGCACGACACCGAGGGGATCGCTCTGGCCGTCAAACGTGCCGGCCTTCAGCGCGTCGTACATCGAGGCGAACGGCACCATGCCGGGTTCGGCGCCGAGCGTGCGGAAGAAGTCGGCGGCGATCTCGCCGCCCGGCGTGCGGATTTTGAGGCCGCGGAAATCGGCCGCGCGCTCGATCGGCCGCAGCCGGTTCGTCAGATGATGGAAGCCGTTCTGCCAGGTGCGGCGGAAGGCGTGGAGGCCGGCGGCGGCCAATTCGCCGCGGATGCGGTCGCCGAGCGCGCCGTCGAGGGCCGCAAAGACCGTGCCGCTGTCGCGAAAGACAAACGGCATCAGCGGCAGCGCGCTGGTCGGCGCGACCCGGTCGAGCAAGGCCCCCGACAGGTAGAATTGGAGGCGGCCCGCGGTCAGGTCGGCGAACATCTGCGGATCGGGGCCGAGCCGGCTTTCGGGGTGGACCTCGATGCGGCAGTCGCCGTCGGTTTCGGCGAGGATCGCCGCCGCCATCTCGACGAGCCGGCGCGCCGTCGGGCTGTCCGCCGGCTGGTTCGCCCCAAGCCGATAATGAAAACGCGGCGCTCTGTTCGCACTCACGGCATGCTCTCCCGTTGCATCAATTTCCCTCGTCGAGTTCCGGGTAATGGCGAAAAATGCCCTGCTCGTTGAACGCGATGCGACGCGGCGATCGGAGATAGCCGGCGAGGCGCGGCCGCCGGGCGACGCGGTCGGCGAGGGCGCCGACGCGCGGAAAATCCGGTTCGAGCCGCGCCATCGCACGCGGGAACGCATAACGCAACCCGGCAACGAGCTGAAACAATGAGAGGTCGCAATAGCTCGTGCGGCGGCCGACGAGATGGCGCTCGCCCCGCGGGTTACGCGCCAGCGCCCGCTCGAAATAGCCGAGGTATTTCGGGATGCGGTTGGCGATGAAATCGCTCGTGCGGCGGCGCGCCTCGTCGCGCTGGTCCTCGTAATAAAGGCCCGACGCGATCGGGTGATGGGTGTCGTGCGCCTCATCGACGATATCGGCGATCGTCAATTGCAGCTGATGCGCCCACAGCCGGCCCGCCTCGTCGCGCGGCGCGAGACCAAGCCGATGCCCGAGATAGAGGAGGATGTTGGCGGTCTGCGCGATCAGCACGTCGCCGTCCTTGAGGAACGGCGGCGCAAACGGCGGCTGTGCGGCGCCGGCGCCGTCCATCAGACGCTGCATCGCCGCGACGCCGCCCCGGCCGCGCGCGACATCGGCATATTCGGCGCCGGCCTCTTCCAGCGCGAGGCGCACAAATTCGCCGCGCCCCTGGATCGCCGGCCAGTAATACAGCTCATATTCCATGACCATCCTCCCGCTGCGCCCGCGC